>NZ_JBNHIC010000009.1:0-111070 GCF_059092905.1 Arthrobacter sp. B0427-1-12
CCACACCAACCAGCACAAAAGCACCCCGCAGGCCTCCGTCCGCGCCGCCGGCAACATCCTGAACAAATTCCTGCACAAAGCCATGGCCGCCGCCTGATCGGCCCTGGTTTTCCGGTCCGGCACCGGAAATGCGTCAACAGTACATTGGGGGAAATGAAATGGCGGTAGAAGCTGCTTTGGAACAGACACGGGTACTGGTAGTCGACGACCATACGACCTTCGCGGAACTGCTCATGGGAGCGCTCAACCGGGAGTCGGACCTGGTCAGCATCGGCCATGCGGAAAGCGTGGAGGCCGGGGTCAGGATGTCGCTGAGCCTGCGTCCCGACGTCGTCGTCATGGATTACCACCTGGCGGACGGCAACGGGCTGACCGCCGCGGAGCAGATCCTGGCGCGGGAGCCCTCCACCCGGATCGTGATGCTTACCGGCGACCCGTCCATCGAGGTACTGGAACAGGCCGCCGCGCTGGGGGCCTGTGCCTTCCTGCCCAAGGACGGTTCGCTGGCCACCATGCTTGACACGCTGCGGCAGGCACGGCCGGGGAGCATGATCACGCATCCGGCACTGCTGGCGCAGCTGGCCACGCGGCGGCAGCAGTCGGAAACGGACTCATCCATCCCGGCACTGACCCAGCGGGAACTGGATGTGCTGCGGCTGATGGCCACGGGCCAGGATGTCCGGACCAACGCCAAGACCCTGGGCATTTCCCAGAACACCTGCCGCGGCTACGTCAAATCCATCCTGGCCAAGCTGGACGCGCATTCCCAGCTGGAGGCAGTGGTCACCGCCACACGGCTAAAGCTGCTGTAGCTGCAGTTGCTGCGGCAGCAGCAGGCATTAAACGCGGAAGCGCTCCGGCTCCCCGCAAGGCGGAGATACGGAGCGCATGCGCGTTGATGCTGCGGAAGAAGTCTTACTTGGCCGGCAGCTGCAGGACCTGACCCACGAAGATGAGGTCGGGGTCGGCCACGGTGGCGGTGTTGGCGGCAGCCAGCTGCTCCCAGCCGCCGGTGATGCCCAGGGCAGTGGCGATCTTGCTGAGAGTGTCGCCGGCCTTGACAGTGTAGGTCTCGCCGCTGACCTGGACGGCAGTCTGGGCCACCGGAGCCTGGGCAACGGGAGCAGCCGGAGCCTGGGCAACCGGAGCGGCCTGGACCTGGACCGGAGCCTGAACCGGAGCGGCAGCGGGGGCCGGAGCCGGGGCGGGAGCAGGGGTGCCGGTGGGGGCACCGGAGAGGCCAAGCTTGGCGGAGCAGGCGGGCCATGCGCCCCAGCCCTGACCGGCCAGAACCCGCTCGGCAACCGCGATCTGCTCGGACTTGCTGGCGTTGGCGGCCGAACCCTGGCCACCGAACGCAGCCCAGGTGCTCGGGCTGAACTGCAGGCCGCCCTGGTAACCGTTTCCGGTGTTGATGCCCCAGTTGCCGCCGCTCTCACACTGGGCAAGCGCGTCCCAGGTGCCGGTGGCGGGGGCGGGTGCGGCGTTGGCGGCGGTTCCGGCGAATCCTACGGTGAGGCCGGAAAGGGCTACGACGGCAAGGCTGCGGCGAACGTTGCGGCTGAAAGTGGAGTTCTTCATGGGTGCGATGCTCCGGCGGGCCACCTTCGCTCAGTCCGTCCCCGGACTTCTTAGCGCGCCGTCTACCCAGACTGTTTGAGGTCTGTTGCGGTGGCTGCCATGTCGACGGCGTGAGGTGTAGGGCAGCACCGAGCATATGTAGCTGCGCGCATGACGGCCGCAGCATTCTGTAGGGTCCCCCCAAGGGACGTGGTCTACCGTAAAACATCCTCGCGCCGATACCAAATCGATATCGAAATATCGGAATCGTTAGGTGCCTGTTACCGCTTTTCCTGAACGGAGGATGTAAGGGATCCGGAGAGCTGCCTCGAAGCTGCGGATCCTGTCTCGATTTCCGCGGAATTCCGCGGTTTCGGGACATGGGGAGACATCGGAAACCGGTGGCCAGATCCGAGGCTAACGGCTTCTTGGGACTGCCTGGAAATCGGCGACGCGCCGTCTCGCATTCTGGACACCAGGAGAGAGCGCGCCGGCCAAGTTAAGCCGCCTCGCCGCCGTCGTGCTTGTCCGCCGCAAGACCCTTGGCCGATGCCGTGGCGCCCAGCACCAGGCATGAAAACCAGATGGCTCCCGACGGCCCCAGCGGAGCCGCCACCAGGCCGGCGGCCAGCGGCAATACCACTTGGCCAACCCGGTTCCCCAGCATCCGGACAGCCAGTGCGGCGCCGCGGGACTGCGGGCTGACGGCCTGGGTAATCAGGGACATGGTCAGCGGTTGGCCCAGGCCCAGGAAGAAACCCCCGACAAACAGTGTGATTCCTGCTACCCAGAAGTTGTCCATGAAGAACGGCGTGATGGTCAGTGCAATCCCGGAACCGGCAAGGCTGGACGTCACCAGCTGGCTGCGGGACCAGGTGACGAGGAACCGGGAGAGCAGCAGGCGGGACAGGATGGAGGCGGAAGCACGGATGGCCAGCAGGATTCCAACCCACAGCGGAGCCACATTGCGTTCCTCTCCGATCAGCGGCAGGAACGCCACCAGGATGTCCGCCGTGCACAGCAGCGCGATGCTGGCAACCATGTTGGATTTGACGCCCGGCCGCGCCAGGATGCTGCCGGCCGATTCGGCCGGCACCGGCTTCGCTGCAGACCGCTTGCTCGCCTTCCGCGGTCCTCCGGCCGCTCTGAGCGCCATCACGGGCACCGCCAGCACCGCGATGCCCGCCGCCAGGAACAGCGCGGCGTTGATGTCCGCCAGCCGGGACGAAGGCGTACTGTCCAACTGCCCGCCCAGCAGGAGGCCTGCCAGCAGCGGCCCCAGCAGCTGCCCGAAGGAAAATGCCGCCGTGTACCACCCGAAGCCGCTGTCCAGCTGGCTCGCCGTGGAGTGCCGGGCAATGGTTGATTGCCCGGCAATGGTGAACACCAACTGCCCCAAACCCAGTGCCGCGCTGGCCAGGGCAAGCCAGGCGATGGACGGCATCAGCGCCAGCGCACCTGCCGCCGCACTGAAAAGCACGACGCCGGCAATCACCAGCCCGCGCAAGGACCCAAGGCGGTCGCTGAGCCGGCCAAGCCACAGCGCAGCGATCATGGGGAGGAAGGAAAAGAGCGCGGTGACCAGGCCGATGGCCGCGGCGTCCCCGCCGAGGGCGAGGATCTTGTAGGAGATGAGCGGACGCGCCAGGTTCAGCGCTGTCTGGGCCAGCACCGCCGCCGCGACCAGTGCCCACAGCCATCCGCTGGAATTGCTGCTTCCGGCCGGTCTCTTGTTCATTCCTCCGAGACTAATATGTGGAAGGCCCAGTCCCGCTCAACCTTGTGCGAGGAAGCCGATGAACCGCTGCGGATATCACGACCCTGGACCAGCTCGCCGCGCGGACGGAGGCACAGCTTGCCGCCCTTCACGGCATGGGGCCGAAGGCTCTGGGACAACTCCGGGACGCACTGGCTGCGGAGGGCCTGTCCTTCGCCGCCGAATAGCCCGCGCGTCCGGCCGGCACGCCGGATCAGAGCCTGCCGGCGCGGCGGCTACCCGTGCTCGACCGCCATGTTGGAGAAGCGCGAATAGTGGCCCTGGAAGCCGACCACGATGGTCTTGGTCGGGCCGTTTCGGTGCTTGGCCACGATCACATCGGCCTCGCCCGCGCGCGGAGATTCCTTGTCGTAGATGTCCTCGCGGTGGAGCAGGATGACCATGTCCGCATCCTGCTCGATCGATCCACTTTCGCGAAGGTCGGAGACCATCGGCTTCTTGTCGGTGCGCTGCTCCGAACCACGGTTCAGCTGCGACAGCGCGATGACCGGAACCTCGAGTTCCTTGGCCAGGAGCTTGAGGGCACGGGAGAACTCGGAGACTTCCTGCTGGCGGGATTCCACGCGCTTGCCTGAGGACATCAGCTGGAGGTAATCGAGCACGATCAGCTTAAGGTCGTGGCGCTGCTTCAGGCGGCGGCACTTGGCCCGGATCTCCATCAGGGACATATTCGGGCTGTCATCGATGAACAGCGGCGCCTCGTTCATGCGGCCCATGGTGGTCGCGATCTTGCCCCACTGCTCGTCCTTGATGGTGCCTTTGCGCAGGTCCTGCAGGCCGATGGTTGCCTCGGCTGACAACAGGCGCATGGCAATTTCGTTGCGGCCCATTTCGAGCGAGAAGAATACCGTCGTCAGGTTGTGCTTGATAGCCGCGGAACGGGCGAAATCCAATGCGAAGGTAGATTTGCCCACGGCGGGTCTCGCCGCGATGACGATCATCTGCCCGCCGTGGAGGCCCTGGGTCAGCTCGTCCAGTTCGTAGAAGCCGGTGGGGACGCCGGTCATGCCTTCGCCGCGGTGGCCAGCGGACTCGATCTCATCGACGGTGCTCTCGATGATGTCCTTCAGCGGAACGTAGTCCTCCGCGGTCCGGCGTTCAGCGACGGCATAGACCTCCGCCTGGGCGGCGTTGACAATGTCATCCACTTCGCCATCGTTGGAGTAGCCCAGCTGGACAATCTTGGTGCCGGCATCCACCAGGCGGCGCAGCACGGCCCGCTCCCGGACGATCTCCGCATAGAAACCGGCGTTGGCCGCGGTAGGGACGGCTTGGATCAGGGTGTGCAGGTAGGCAGGACCGCCGACCCGGGTGATTTCACCACGCTTGGTCAGCTCATCGGAGACAGTCACGGCGTCCGCGGGTTCACCCCGGCCGTAGAGGTCGATGATGGCCTCGTAGATCGCCTCATGGGCCGGCCGGTAAAAGTCCACGCCGCGCAGGACTTCCACACAGTCCGCAATGGCGTCCTTGGACAGCATCATGCCGCCGAGGACGGACTGCTCGGCGACGAGATCCTGGGGAGGGGTGCGGGCGAACTGCGGTTCCCGACCGGCGTCTACTGCGTCTGCATGGGTCAACGACATGGTGTTAAGCCCTTCTCTCCCTATGGTCCTGCGGTCCGCGCCTGTGATTGGCTGGGCATTCTTTCTATCAACCGGCACTGACAAAAATGGTCCGGCTTCCACCTCACTTGGTGGCAGAACGCTTTGGTGCGGCCGAAGCCCGGACCGCAATCCCCCGCGGGGATACCCGGCAACGTTAGCCCCCTATCGGCGCCGCGCCAAGCGAGTTATCCACAGGCCTTGTGCATAGGGTGTGGATTAGTGGGCATATCTTGTGCACAGGATGGGGAGAACCCTGTGGATAATCTTTGAAACTGGGCAGTAACAGGCCCCTGACCTGCGGAAACGTGTATTCACACCTGTGGAGGAAAAGTATTTTTCCACAATTTTCATCCACATTGGCCGTGTTGACAGAAGCCGGACCGAGGGCTTAACGGGCGCTATCCACAGGGAATATCCACAATGTGAGTTATAAAACACACTGGATGCGAGGCAGCAACGGCAACCGTTTGCCGATCAGCCTGTATGCCGTCTGCCGCATGTTATTCAGGAAGAGCCGAGGCGCCACGGCGGCTCAGAAATCGACTCAGAAATCGAAGAGCTCGCCCAGCCAGTTGTCCTTCTTCCGGCGCCGTCCCTGGTCTCCGTATTTGCCGTACTTGCGGTCATAGCCGCGCTCGTCCCGGTGGTACCGGTCGTCGTCGTGCCTCGGCTGGTCGTAGCGCGGGCGGTCATAGCCGGGCTGTTCAAAGCGCTGGCCGTCGCGGGTCTGTTCACCGCGGGGCCGTTCATGGGTGGGCTGGCCAAAACGCTCTCCGCGCTCCCCGTACCGGCCGTCGCTGCCTGGTTCTTTCAGAAGCGGTGAAGGCAGGGGCGGCGGGGCCGCCGCGGGCCGGTACGTCGGCGGGGCGTCCTGCCCCGCTCCGGGATGGACCCGATCAGGCTGGACCTCCCGCATCAGCTGCGCAGAACGGTCGATGACCTTATCCAGTTCACCGCGGTCCAACCACACGCCGCGGCACTTGGGGCAGTAATCGATTTCCACTCCGGCGCGGTCCGTCATGACCAGGTCGGTATCGTCCACAGGACACTTCATTGTTCCTCCTCTGGCCTAAGAGGCCGGGACGCACTCCGGGCGGAAAAAGATCCGTCCGGAGAGTCCCACTGTAGTCCCCCAAAGGCCGGCACGACAGGGCAGGGGCGGTGCCGTCGTCGTGCTACCGGCTGCTGAGCTGTTCCTCGATCGGCACGCCGTTGACCAGGATCACCGCGAACCGCGCTCCTGCAGCCGTCAGAGCCGCCTGCTTCAGCATGTGCTCGATCCGCGGCACATCGCAGGTTCCGGCCGGCACCACCTCGCCGCCGAGTTCGACCGTGACCGTCGTCCCGTCGAACTGGCTGCCCATGTAGACGAGCCTGGATTGCCAGAGCGGGTTGTACAGCCCGGCCCGCCCCACGAAGGGCTGGGAGTTACCCAGGAGCCGGTCCATTGTCTCGGCCAGCGGATCGACGGTAGTAACCGGCTCAGTAGCAAGCGGGACCAGGCTGTCATTGCAGCCGATCAGCGCGCCGATGCGGCCGCCGTCGTCAATGGCAATGTAGAAGAGCGTCAGCGGAACAGAATAGCCGGCGGGGGTCCGCGGCATTTCAGGATCCGGAGCCGGCACCGGTGCGGGCACCGCGGTCGGAGGCAGCGCGGGAATCGGTGGCAGCGATGCGGACGGGGGCTCAGGGCCGAAGGATGGAGCCGGTGCAGGCTGCTGCGGGGAGGCAGACGGCGAAGGTTCCGCGGCCGTCGACGGCGTACCGGGCTGCAGGCCGTCGGCCGGCCCGGAGGCAGGCACCGAGGATGAGGCCGATGGCAGCTCCGACGGCATCCGGCCGTCGGGAACATCGATCTCGGGAGCGGATTCCGCGGGCGAGGACGCAGCGGGAGCGGATTCGCCAGGGCCGGATTCGTCAGGACCGGCCGCGCCCGGCGAGGAATCGGCCGGCACGGTGACCGCGGGGCCGGTATCGGCCGCTTCCGGCGGACTGCTGGCCGGCACGTTTGAGCCGGTACAGCCGGCAAGAGCCACGCAGACCAGCGCGGACGCGACTGCCAACCGAGGGGTCTTCATGGTTGCTCTCCAGCGTGCTTCAGCCCAGATACTGTGGATCGGCGGCTGAGGAAGGGGCGAGGGGAGACCGGCCGCGGAGTCCACCTATGGCAAGATTACGCCCGGAACCGCGGGCCGGACCGGGCCGCACCATTACCTTTTCATTGCAACTGCGTCTCGAGCCCGCCGTCCGAAGCGCACCGGCCTCCGTCGGCGGCTGGGATACTGGTGCCATGGCCGAAAACAAGACACAGCCCACTTCCGTCCCCGTCGAGGAGTTCCTCGCGGGGGTGGAAAACGACCGCCGCCGAAGCGATGCCGGCGTTCTGCTGGACATGATGAGCCGACTGACCGGCGAACCGGCCGTTATGTGGGGACCATCCATGGTCGGTTTCGGCGCCTACCACTACAAGTACGAAAGCGGCCGCGAAGGGGATGCCCTGGCCGTCGGCTTCTCGCCGCGCAAGTCGAACCTGGCGCTGTACGGCCTGACCTACGCGCCCGAGTCCGCTGGCCTGCTCGCCAGGCTCGGCAAGCACAAGACCGGCGCCGCCTGCCTCTACGTCAACAAGCTCGACGATGTGGACCTGCGGGTGCTGGAGGAGCTGATCACCATTGGATACCGGCACATGACGACGACACTGCAGCAGTCCCTGCAGAGCAGGAAGTAGCCCCTCCGGGACGGGGCTCAGATCCGGATGCTGCCGCGGATGCGCGTTTCGCTGTGTCCGCCCACCCAGATGTCGGCCCCCTCCTGCAGGATGTGGATGCGGCCGGCGTGCCCCACCCGGGTGCCCTGCCGGGCCGTGTACGACGACGGCGCGTGGCCGGCGTCGATCAGCCACCTCGCCACGCCGGCATTGAAGCTGCCGGTCACCGGGTCCTCGAAGCTCCCGTCGCCGACGAAGGTGCGGATCTCGAAGGCGTCCGATCCTTCTGCTACGGCTGCGCCGGCGTGGGGGCCGACCACGCCGACCTTCAGGCGGCCCAGGGCCTGCCAGTTGGGTTCTATCTCGAGGACCGTCCGGGCGGAGACCAGCCGCAGGCCGATCCATTCCGGCCCGTTCACCAGCCAGGAGGAGTCCAGCACATCCCAGGGCGAGAGCTGCAGTCCGTCCATGATCCGCTGCAGGGTGCCCTCATCCACCGGTTCGTAGCGGCTCAGCGGCGGGGCCGCAAAGGCCAGCCGGCCAGCGTCGCTGCGCAGCTGCACCAGTCCGACGCCGCACTCCTGCACCAGCAGGCCCGCGGTCCTCGGGGTTCCACCGGCCTCAAGCCAGGCGTGGGCGCTGCCGAGCGTCGGGTGCCCGGCGAACGGGAGTTCCTCCGCCGGCGTGAAAATACGCACCCGGAAGTCCGCCGAAGGGTCCGTCGGCGGCAGCAGGAACGTGGTTTCGGAGAGGTTGAGCCAGCGGGCCGTTGCCTGCAGCTGCGCGTCGGTCAGCCCCTGCGCCTCACTGATCACAGCCAGCGGATTACCGCTGAAGGCGTCCGTGGCGAAGACGTCCACCTGGGAAAACGCGTGTTCGGTCATGCGCTCCACCGTAGCAGCGGCCGGTGGGCATCTGCTGCGCACTGGCAGGGCAGGCCAAAGGCCGGGCTCCCGAAGGAACCCGGCCTCGTGCGGGATTCTGTGGTCGGCTCGACCGTCAGAAACTAGCTGGCAACAACATCCAGCTCGATGACGGCGGAAACGTCGTCATGCAGGCGGACGTTGGCCTGGTAGGAACCAACCGACTTGATGTGCGTCGGCAGTTCGACCTTGCGCTTGTCGATGGCGCCGAGGCCGGCGGCCTCAACGGCAGCGGCAACGTCGGCCGGCTTGACGGTACCGAACAGACGGCCGGCTTCGCCGGCCTTCACGACCAGCTTGACCGACTTGGAAGCCAGTGCGGCAGCCTGAGCCTGAGCGTCTTCCAGGGAAGCGTGCTCGCGAGCTGCGCGGGCAGCCTTGATGGACTCGACCTGCTTCTCGCCGCCCTTGGTCCAGGTCAGCGCGAAGCCGCGGGGCAGAAGGTAGTTACGGGCGTAACCGTTCTTCACCTCGACAACGTCGCCGGCAGCACCAAGACCGGTGACTTCATGGGTCAAAATGAGCTTTGCCATTGTTGTGGTTCCTTTCCTTAGCCGCGGCCAGCGCCGGAGTAGGGCAGGAGTGCAACTTCGCGGGCGTTCTTGATTGCCTGGGCGATCTTGCGCTGTTCCTGCACGGTTACGCCAGTTACGCGACGGGCGCGGATCTTGCCGCGGTCGGAAATGAACTTGCGCAGCAGTGCTACGTCCTTGTAGTCGATGACGGTGACGTCAGCGGCCTTCAGGGGGTTTTGCTTTGGTTTGGGCTTACGAAGTTCAGCCTTAGCCATCGTGGAGCTCCTTAGATCTGGTGGAGCCCGTGGATCTTTTCCACGGGATGGAATGGACGGCGGGTTCGCCGTCCGGGGTTGGAAGGTTTAGAAGGGCGGTTCGTTGGAATCCGGGCCGTTGCCCCAGCCACCGGAGGAGCTGCCGGAAGAGGCGCTCCACGGATCGTCTGCGGGCTGCGGCTGGCCGCCACCCTGGCCGTAGCCGGAGCCGCCCTGGTTGCCACCAAAGCCGCCCTGGTTCCCGCCGAAGCCGCCCTGGTTCCCGCCGAAGCCGCCGCCTCCACGCTGGGTGCGGTTGACCTTGGCGGACGCGTAGCGCAGCGAGGGGCCGATTTCGTCGACCTCAAGCTCAATTACGGTGCGCTTTTCGCCTTCCTTGGTTTCGTACGAACGCGACTTCAGGCGGCCCTGCGCAACGACACGGGTTCCCTTGGTCAGGGACTCCGCAACGTTTTCGGCAGCCTCACGCCAAACCGACGCACGGAGGAACAGCGTTTCGCCGTCCTTCCATTCGTTGGACTGGCGGTCGAAGGTCCGCGGCGTCGAGGCAATGGTGAAGTTCGCCACTGCTGAGCCGGACGGGGTGAACCGAAGTTCCGGATCGTTGGTGAGATTACCGACGACGGTAATCGTGGTCTCGCCTGCCATTGTGCCTCCTGAGATGTCGATTCAGCCCGTGCCCGGGCGAATCTGCGTTCCGAAGATTGAGTTCAGAATGAACCGCCAAACTACTTGGCGGAAACCTTCTGGTCTTCCGGGCGGATGATCTTGGTGCGCAGGATGGTCTCGTTGAGGCCAAGCTGGCGGTCAAGCTCAGCTGCAGTAGCAGGGGATGCGGTGAAGTTGACGACGGCGTAGATGCCCTCAGACTTCTTCTTGATGTCGTAGGCCAGGCGGCGACGGCCCCAGATGTCCACGTTGTCGATGGTTCCACCATCGTTGGTGACAACAGTCAGGAGCTTCTGAAGCGACGGCTCAACGGTACGCTCTTCGACCTCGGGGTCGATGATCACCATCAATTCATAAGGACGCATATGTGAACCCACCTCCTTTGGGCTAAGCGGTCACGGTCTTTCCGCAACAGGAGGTTCAATGCATATCCGTGCCGGATACCGGCGGAACCACTCAACCGCCGTCAGCACAGACTTCACCATCTTAGCGGATCAGCAGACCAGCTCCCAATTGCCTTCCTGCTTGCTCCCGCGCTCCGGGTTCCACTCTGGCAGGAACGCCTTGAGCAGCAGTAGCCGGGACGGCGGTTTGTGGACAAGACGGCCCGGCCAGGCTGCTGTGAAAGAGGAGACGCTCCGGACCGATGCGGACTGTGCTCCGAGTCGGACTACGCCGCCAGCCGGCCGAAGAAGGCCTGCACCACCCGCGCCAGCCGGTGGGGATCCTCCACCCCGCACAGTTCCCGGGCCGAATGCATGGACAGCAGGGGGATGCCGACGTCGACGGTGCGGATGCCCAGCCGCGTCGCCGTTAGCGGGCCGATCGTGGAACCGCACGGGATCCCGTTATGGGAAACGAATTCCTGGTACGGCACCTCCGCTTCCCGGCACAGCCGCGCCCACAGCGCCGCGCCGGCGGCGTCCGTGGCGTAGCGCTGGTTGGCGTTGATTTTCAGCAGTGGTCCGCCGTTGAGGACGGGTTGGTTGGCGGGATCATGCCGTTCCGCGTAGTTCGGGTGCACGGCGTGGCCGGCATCAGCGGACAGGCACACAGACGCGGCCAGGGCGCGACGGCGGCAGCTCGCCGAGGCGCCGAAGCCGTCACCGATGCGGAGCAGGACATCTTCCAGGAAGGGCCCGCTGGCACCGGAGCGAGAGGCGCTGCCGACCTCCTCATGGTCGAACGCGGCCAGGACGGGAATGGTTTCGGTACCTGCGCCGCCGTCGGCCACAGCCAACAGCGCAGCCAGTCCGGCATGCACCGAGGACAGATTGTCCAGCCGGCCGGAGGCGAAGAACTCACCCTTGGCCCCGAAGACCGCCGGTTCCTGCGCATCCGCCACGACGACGTCGTACCCGCCTACCTGGTCCGGCTCCAGCCCGGCCTCCGCCGCCAGCACGCCCAGGAGGTCCGCTTCCCCGGGGTGGCCGAGGCCCCAGACCGGGTTCAGATGGTACTGCTTGTCCAGCTTCAGCCCCTCGTTGACCTGCCGGTCCAGGTGGATGGCCAACTGCGGGAACCGCAGCAGGGGACCGGTGGCAACCAGGTGCTCGCCGCCGTCGTACGTCACCAGCCGCCCCGCCAGCCGCAGCTCGCGGTCCAGCCAGGAATTCAGCAGCGGTCCGCCGTAGATTTCGACGCCGGCCTGCAGCCAGCCGAACCGGCCCTGCGTGGGTTTGGGCTTGAGCTTGAAGGACGGCGAATCCGTGTGCGCACCCAGGATGCTGAAGCCGGTGGCTGCGGAGGCGCCCTCCGGGATCAGCCAGGCGATCAGCGCGCCGTCGCGGATGACGTAGTAGCCGCCGGGCGCGGAACCCCAGGCCTGAGCCTCGTCGAGGCGGGTGAAGCCCGCGGCGGCCAGGCGGGCGGCCGCTTCATGGGCGGCATGGAAGCTCGACGGCGACGCGGCGACGAACGCGCCCAGGTCGCGGATGTGGCTCAGGGCAGAAGACATACGTTGATTCAATCAGAAATCGAGCCCCCGGCTGGGCACCACCAGGCCCGTCTCGTAGGCATAGACCACCGCCTGGACGCGGTCGCGCAGGTGCAGCTTGGTCAGGATCCGCCGCACATGCGTCTTGACGGTCGCCTCGGACAGGAAAAGTTTGTGCGCGATCTCGGCGTTGGACAGGCCTTCGGCGATGGCCTCAAGCACTTCCAGCTCGCGTGGGGTCAGGTCGTCCAGCAACGGGTCGCGCCCCTGCCCGGCGGCCTGCAGGAGCTGCGGCTGGGCCCGGACATAGGTCTCCAGCAGCCGCTGGGTCACGCGCGGCGCCACGACGGCGTCGCCGCTGGCTACCAGCCGGACGGCCTGCACCAGTTCCGCGGGGCCCACGTCCTTGAGCAGGAAGGCCGAGGCCCCTGCATGCAGGCCGGCGAAGGCATATTCATCCAGGTCGAAGGTGGTCAGGATTATGATGCGCGGGCAGGAACCGGCCGAGGTGATCCGCCGCGTCGCCTCGATCCCGTCCATGACCGGCATCCGGATGTCCATCAGGACGACATCGGGTTTCAGGGCCGCCGTCTGGCTGATCGCCTGGGAGCCGTCGGAGGCCTCGCCGACGATGACCAGGTCCTCCTCGCCCTCGAGGATCAGCCGGAATCCCATCCGCAGCAGCGGCTGGTCATCCACCAGCAGGACCCTGGCCACGGGCTGCCCGCCTGGCTTCGGCCCTTCCACTGTTCCCCCATTCACTTGTCTTCCCCCGGTATCTCCAGCACGGCATGCACGGTCCAGCCGCCCTGCGGGGCCGGTCCGCAGTCGACGGTTCCGCCGTAGATTGCCGCACGTTCCTTCATCCCGGCGATACCGCGCCCCGTGCCCATGGGCGGCTGCGGCTCCAGAGCCGCATGGCCGTCGTCGGCCACGGTGATCCGCACCTGCCGGCCGGCACGCTCGATCTCCACGTCAACGATACCCACGCCCTTGGCGTAGCGAAGCACATTGGTCAGGGATTCCTGCACGATCCGGTAGATCGCCAGCCGGAAGTTTTGGTCCTGCGGAAGCGGCGGACCGGTCATGACGTAACGGAGGGGCAGCCCCGCTTTCCGGAAACCCTCCAGAAGGGATGCCAGCGACGTCGAGTCCGGCAGCGGCTGCAGCGGCGCGGCCTCCGAGCCGTTGGCTTCCCTGAGCACGCCCAGCACCCGCCGCATGTCCGCGAGGGCCGCCCGGCCGGTGGAGGACAGTTCCGCCAGCACGTCACCGGCCCGGGCCGGATCCTTCTTAAGTACGACGCCGGCCCCATCGGACAGCGCGATCATCACCGACAGTGAATGCGCCACTACATCGTGCATTTCCCGGGCGATCCGGTTGCGTTCATTGGCCGAGGCCAGCCGGGCATTGTCCTCGGCCCAGCGCTGGAGTTCGGCGTCGTGCAACCGGTCGCGGCGGACGGTGATGCCGATCCCGGCCGCGATGATGTTGAATAGCAGCAGGATCAGGCCGGAGATAACGCCGATGTAGGGCGGCAGGCGGCCCGCGGCAACCTCCTCGGCGATGCCTGGCGGGGTGAAACTGGCCAGCACCCCGATCATCGGCAGTCCGGCCAGCACCGCCGCGGCCAGGGCGAACTTGGCCGAACGGCTGACAGCCACGGTGTAGGCGGCGATCTGTGCTCCGATGGAACCGGCCGCCGTGGTGGTGGCCAGCACGCTGACCAGATCGCCGGCGCTCATCAGAACCAGCGTCAGCACCGGGACCCAGCGTCGGAACACCAGGACTGCGCCGCCGGCGAGCAGGACCACCAACGGAGTCCATTCGCCGAACATCACCTGGCTGGTGATCGCGTTGGGCAGGCCGAAGACCAGGTAGGCACCGATGACCACCCAGTCCATGGCGACCGGGTGGTCATGCAGGTAGCGGCGCAGCGGCCCCCTCCGCTGCGCCGCCAGTTCAGTGAAGGAGGCCGCGGCCGTTCGTTCCGTCGCCTCCTTGGCCGAACCCTCGTGCTTCACGGTGTCTTTGTCCATGAAGCGAGCTTAGCGAGGCTCAGACATCCCGCTGGCGGGTGACGATCAGGGAAACCACCAGGGCCACTACGGCCCAGGCCCCGAGCACCAGGCCGCCCTGGAACTGGGTCAGGGCGTCGTCGGTGATTTCGATGGCGACCAACTGCGCGCCGGCGTTGCTGGGCAGGAAGCGGGCCGCATCCTCGATCCAGTCGGCCAACCCCTGGATCAGCTGGGCGATGATGGGCACGACCATCAGCAGGCCGATCGTGGTGGTGATACCGCCGGCGGTGTTGCGCAGCAGGGTACCGATGGACATCGCCAGGATGGCGACCAGGGCCAGGTTGGTGCCGGCGTTGAAGATGCTGGGGAGCACGCCGTCCGCGGTGATGGCGAATTCCAGGTTCTCCTGGGCCAGGATGGGCTGTGCCACCAGGTAGCTGGCCCAGGCGGAGAAGGCTCCGACGACGAAGGCGACGACAGCGATGACGACGTTCTTCGCCAGCAGCGCGGGAATCCGGGTGGGCACGGCTACCATGGTGGAGCGGATCATTCCGGTCCCCCACTCGGAGGCGATCAGGACGACGGCCAGCGAGCCGATCAGCAGCTGCCCAAACACCAGGCCGGAGGAAGGCACTTCGTAGGCCATCGCCGCGATCTGGTCCGGAGTACCGATCTGGGCCTGCATTTCCGGGCTGGCTTCCCGCATGAACTGCAGGTTCGCTACGACGCTCCAGGCCGTGAGTGCACCGAGGCCGATCATGACGACGACGGTAATGGCCAGCAGGATGACGGTGGACCGCAGCGAGGATACTTTAATCCATTCCGAGCGCAGGACACGGAAGAAGTTGACGCCGCCGTTACCGGCGGTTGAGGGGCGGTACTGGGCGGGGGCATTCGTCGTGATAGTCATGGTTCCTAGAGTCCTTCCCGGGCGGAGGCGCCGGCAGTTACCGGTTCGGCCGGAGGGGCGTCCGGTTCCGCGGCTGCACTGGTGAGTGCGCCGGAGTGGTATTCGACTTCATCCTTGGTCAGCTTCATATAGGCCTCCTCGAGCGAGACCTGCAGGGGGGTCAGTTCGTAGACCAGCACCTGGTGGTGCAGTGCGGTGGCCGCGATGCGGCGCGGTTCGACGCCGGTTACCTCCAGCAGCTCGGCGTCAAGCTGCTCCAGGCTGACTCCCTCGCCGGCCAGGGCGTTCATCAGCACCTGCGGCTGGTCCGTGCGTACCCGGGCGCGCACCTTGCCCTGGCCATCAATGATGGACTGGATCGGCGCATCGGCGATGATGCGGCCGCGGCCGATGATGATCAGGTGGTCCGCCGTCTGCGCCATCTCGCTCATGAGGTGGGAGGAGAGGAAGACCGTGCGCCCTTCGGCGGCCAGGCCGCGGGCCAGGTTGCGCACCCAGAGTACGCCCTCCGGGTCCAGCCCGTTCACCGGCTCGTCGAGCACGACGGTGTGCGGATCACCGAGCATGGCCACCGCGATCCCGAGCCGCTGGCCCATGCCCAGCGAGAAGCCGCCGACGCGCTTTTTGGCCACCGGCCCCAGCCCGGTCAGTTCGATGACCTCCCTGACGCGGCTGCTGGGGATGCCGTGGGTGGCAGCCATGGCCCTCAGGTGGTTGTAGGCGCTGCGGCCGGTGTGGACCGCCTTGGCATCCAGCAGCGCGCCCACTTCGTGCAGCGGTGCCTTGTGCTGGGCGTAGTGCTTGCCGTTGATCCGCACGTCCCCCGCGGAGGGGCGGTCCAGTCCCATGATCATGCGCATGGTCGTGGACTTCCCGGCCCCGTTCGGTCCCAGGAACCCGGTCACTTTGCCGGGCTGGACGGTGAAGGAAATACCGTCCACGGCGGTCTTGGTGCCATAGCGCTTGGCCAGGCCACGTGCCTCAATCATTGGTCTTCATCCTTAGGAGATTGGGAATTCTCTTCGGCCGGGAAATCCCGGCGGGACAACCCTGTACCTCTAATCTATGGACCGGCTGCGGGCCCGTAACCACTCCTGCGGAGGATCTTCGCGGGCCCGCCCCTAGTCCCTAAGGATGACGCTACGGAGCGGGAACCCCCGCCCGCTACGGGGGTTCCCCTGAACGGACCCTGACCGGTCCCTGAGAGAAGCGCCGGCCTTCGAGGCGGACGGCGGCCTGCGTCAGCGCGTGCTGATCGATTCGAACTTGCGGATGGCCAGCGGGACGAAGACCAGCAGCATCACGGCAATGCCGATCAGCACGGTCAGGTACGGATTCTGCAGCATCCAGGTGTCGCCGGCCGGCGTGCCCGACGGAATATTGCCGAACAGCTGCCGGGCGGACTGCACCAGCGCGGAGACGGGGTTCCACTCGGCGAAGATCCGCAGCGGGGTGGGCAGGTTTTCGGACTGGACGAAGGCGTTGGAGACAAAGGTCAGCGGGAACAGGACCATGAACGCCGCGTTGTTGATGACCTCCGGACTCCGCACGCTCATGCCCAGCAGGCACATCACCCAGGAGAACGCGTAGGAAAAGAGCAGCAGCAGCCCGATGCCGGCCAGCATTTCCAGCGGCGACGAATGCACCCGCCAGCCCACCAGGAAACCGGTCAGCATCATGATCAGCATGGAGATACCGTTGATGACCAGATCCCCGTTGGTCCGGCCGATCAGCACGGCCGAGGTGCTCATGGGCAGTGTCCGGAAGCGGTCGATAATGCCGTCCTTGAGGTCCTGTGCCATCGCGGCACCGGACCACGTGGAGCCGAACACCACCGTCTGGGCGAAGATGCCCGCCATCAGGAACTCGGTGTAGTTGCTGCCCTCGACCTGGATGGAACCGCCGTAGACCTGGCTGAAGAGCAGCACGAACATAATCGGCTGCAGCAGCGTGAAGACCATGATGTCCGGGACGCGCCGGATCTTGACCAGGTTGCGCCGCGTAGCGACCCAGCCGTCGGAAATCCACAGGGCCAGCGGATGCGCCGCTGCCGGCTCCCCAGCCGTCGGCTTGGTGACGGTGCTGCTCATCGGGCTGCCTCCAGTTCAGCTTCTTCGGGGTTCTCCTCGATGTGCTCCGCCTTGTGCCCGGTGAGCGTCAGGAACACGTCATCCAGGGCGGGGCGGCGCATTCCGGCGTCGTGGACGGCAATGCCGGCGGCATTCAGGTCCGCCAGCACGCCCTGCAGCGCCCGCGGACCGTCGTCCACGGCTGCTTCAGCATTCCGGCCATCCCCGGACAGCCTGGGCGCGGAGCTTCCGTGCCGGTCCAGGATGTCCCGGACAACCGCCGCATCCGACGGGTCGACCAGCGTAACCTCGATCCGGTGCCCGCCGGTCTGGGCCTTCAGCTGGTCCGCGGACCCCTCCGCGATGACCCGGCCGCCGTCGATCACCGAAATGTCGTCCGCCAGCTGGTCCGCTTCCTCCAGGTACTGCGTCGTCAGCAGGACCGTGGTGCCGTCCGCCACGAGCTTCTTGATGACGTCCCAGAGGGCCAGCCGGCTGCGCGGATCCAGTCCGGTGGTCGGCTCGTCGAGGAAGAGCACCTTGGGATTGATGACCAGTGCCCCGGCCAAGTCGATGCGGCGCCGCATGCCGCCGGAGAAGCCCTTGACGGGACGGTTCTGCGCGGCGGTCAATTCGAAGAGTTCGATCAGTTCCGTGGCGCGCGCCTGGGCAGCCCGGGTTCCGAGGTGGTACAGTCGCCCCACCATTTCCAGGTTCTCGAATCCGGTCAGGTTTTCATCCACCGCCGCATACTGCCCGGAGACGCCGATGATGCGGCGGGCAGCCCGGGGATCGCGGACGACGTCAATCCCCGCAATCGAGGCACTGCCGGCATCCGGCTTGATCAGGGTGGTCAGCACTTTCACCGCGGTGGTCTTACCGGCGCCGTTGGGGCCCAGCAGGGCCTTGACGGTGCCCTGCGGAACGGAAAGGTCCAGGTCATCGAGCGCATGAACGGGCCCCGCTCCCCTGGGTCGGTAGGTCTTCCTCAGACCGTTGGCCTCAATCATTGTCATGCCTCTCAGGATCAGGGAGAACGGCCGGAGGGCAAACACCATTGCGGAAAGTTTCTGTCCGCTGCTTCCAGATTCTGGTTAACCAGCCGAGCGGGTGGAATCCGGGGCCGGACTGCCCGCCTGGCCGGCCCGCCGTTCGCGGGCCGCCGGAGCCAGCAGGACGGATGCCAGGACCGCCACGGCCACCGCGAGCAGGGCGTTCCGGATGCCGACTTGGTCGCCCAGGAAACCGAGCAGCGGGGGGCCGGCCAGGAAGGCCACGTAGCCGATCGTGGACACCACGGATACCCGGGCCGAAGCCATCGCCGGATCGTCGGCCGCCGCGGACATGCCCATCGGGAACCCCAGCGCCGCGCCGGCCCCCCACAGCACCGCCCCCACCGAGGCAAGCCAAACGGTCGGCGCCAACACGAAGAGCAGCAGCCCGGCCAAGGCGGTTGCCAGACTGGCACGCAGCACCGGGACCCTGCCGAAGCGGTCGATGAACCGCCCGCCGACGAAGCGGAAAGCAGTCATCGCGGCGACGAAGATACCGAACATCAGCGCTCCCACGGCCTCGGAGGTGCCCAGCCCGTCGACGGCGGCCTTCGCGACCCAGTCGTTGGCCGCACCCTCGGTGAGGGCCGCACCCAGCACAACCACGCCAATCAGCAGGGTCCGGCCCTCTGCCCACACGGCGAGCCGCCGGCGCGCGCGGTGCCCCGCGCCGTCGTCGTCCGTTTCCGGAACGTGCGGCAGGAAGCTGCGCGGAACCGACAGCGACACGGCCACGACAACGACGGCGACCCCCACCAGGTGCAGCGGCAGGCCGACTCCGAGGCCGGACAGGATGGCCCCGGCCAGCGCGCCGACGAAGGCGCCGCCGCTGAAGGCGGCATGGAACTGCGGCATGACGGTCCGCAGCAGGCGCCGTTCGACGTCCGCGCCCTCGACATTCTGGGCGACATCCCACAGCGCGATCCCCACGCCGAAGAGGAAAAGTCCGGCGGCGGTCAGCGGCACCGAGGCGATCTGAAGGCCGGCGGCCACCATCAGGGATGCGGCAGCGGCCAGCACGCCGCCGGCACGGACGGTGTTCGCCGTGCCGATGCGGCCGGAGATTCCGCCCGCCAAAGGCAGGGCGATAACGGAGCCGACCGCCAGCACCAACAGCAGCGCGCCGGTCTCGCCGGGACTGATCTCCAGGATGGCTGAAGCGGCGGGTATGCGGGCAGCCCAGCTGGCGAAAACCAGCCCGTTCAGGCCGAAGATCCAGAAGGTGGCGGACATTGCCGCGCGTACTGCCGAGGTGGTCATGGCACCAGACTAGGGGACCGCGTGTGCAATGCCCGGAACAGCCCCGGGACCGGAACAGCCCAATGGCCCGAAGCGAGGCTCCGGACCGGAACCCCACTTCGGGCCATTGCGGTGGCCGCCTTGGCGCAGCTGCTCCCCGGTGCTGTGCACCACGGCTGGTCCCTTGCGTTCCAGCCGCCCCCAACTGAACTGCGCCGCAGCCCCTATTCGTTTGTGTCCGATTGGTCTTTGCAGGCCCGGCCGTCCTTCTAGGTCCTTTTAGGTCCGTCCTCTGGGCTCAACTCGACACTATTAACAATGGCAGGGCCCGCGCTGGTTCTCCACTGGCAGGCACCCCAGTAACTAACTACTGGGGTGCCGGTGCTGGGGTCTCTGTGCTGGGGGCCTGCTAATCCGCCGGCTGTTCGGTGACGTTCATGATCGCCGGCAGATGCTTACGGGAGGTGATCTCCAGCTTCCCGAAGGACCGGGACAGATGCCACTCCACCGCCTTGATGGTGATGAACAGTTCGGCCGCGATCTGGCGGTTGGTCATGCCCTTGGCGGCCAGGGAACAGACCCGGTGCTCGGCGGCGGAGAGCCGGTCCGCCTTGTTTTCCGCGATCAGGGGCAGGTTCGCATCCACCGGCGCCAGCAGCAGCGTCATCCGGCGCGCCACTGCCGCCGCGCCGATCCGGTGGGCCAGCACCAGCGCCTTGCGCGCGGCGGCAAGCCCCTCCTGCCGGTGGAATCCCAGCTGGCCCGCGTTGTCCGGCGCCAGGCAAATCTCGGCCAGATCCGCCAGCGCGAGGGCATGTTCGTACCGCCCCTCGTGGGCAGCCAGCAGGTCGATGGCCTCACGGAGCATGACGACGACGGCCTGCGGCTGCTGCGTCAGCGCGGCCACCCGCAGGGTAAAGGCGGTGGTCCGCGGAGCACCGAAGGCGCGGGCCTTCTCCAGTGCGTCCCGCGACAGCGCGGCACCGAACTCCTTGTGGCCGGACCGCGCCGCGGACTCGATAGCCCCGCGGATCCACATATTGAAGAGCGGCCCCAGGCCTTCGGCAAGGTCCATTGCGGCCGAGAAATACTCCAGGGCGCTTTCATGGTTGCCGTGGGCCGCGGCGACGACGCCGTGGACCTGCAGCGCCATGGCCTGCACGGTGGGTGGCCGGGGCGGATCCAGCGGAACGCGGCGGAGCAGGCCGTCCGCAGCAGCAAGGTCATCGCGCGCAATATACACATTGGCCAGGATGTGTACTGCGGCCTCGAGGTAGGTCTGCCAGCCCATGTCATTGGCCCGTACGCTGGCTTCAAGGTCGACCTGCGCCAGCCGCAGCCGGCCGCGGTTGAAATGGATCGCACCGCGGCAATAGGCCAAGGTGGCATGGGCCATCAGTGACGAATCCGCCCGTGCCCGGGCAATGGCGGCATCAAGCAGCTCAAGCGCTTCCGCATCCCGCTCCGCTCCATTGAGCGCTCCGGTGGCGATGTTGATGATGTTCGATTCCGGGCCGTTCTCCACCAGCAGCTTGCCGCCGGCGTAGCTGCGCACCGCAAGCTCGCCGCTGCGCTTCGCATCAGCTCCCACGAGGCTTAGCCGCAACGCCTCCTGGGCCAATAGGAGCCTGTCCCCCGGCCCGTCCGCGGATGGCGGCTGCGCCAGGATTCCGGCCAGCTCGGCCGCCCATTTTTCCTCCAGCTGGAGGAGCTGGAACCCGGCGCCCTGGGCCAGGGCAATCACGCGCCGGTGCAGGTCCGTATGGTCCTCGCCGGATTCCTCCAGTTCCTGCAGAGCCTGGGCAAGGCACTCCGCCGCCTGCTCCAGCCGCTGGCTGCGGTACAGCGCATCGGCGAACACCAGCAGCTGCTCCACGCGCACCACCACATCGTCCGCCAGCCCCAGACCGCGGCGGAACAGCTCCGCGGCCGTCTCCGCCTTACCGGCTTCCTGGTGCGCCAAGGCGGTTTCGATCAGCATCCGCTGCTGGAGCAAAGTACCGTCGCCATCCTCAGCCAGGGCCCGTTCGCCCAGCTGGACGGCAATCTGCAGTGCACCCTTGAGCCGGGCTTCGGCCGCGGCGGCCAGCAGCACTTCGGCAGTCTGCGGATCATTGCCGGGTTCGGTGGCCAGCAGGTGGGCGGCCACGACGGCGGTGTCCGCTCCGGCGCCGCGCAGCGCATCCGCGGCGCGCTGGTGCAGCCGCGAAAGTTCCGCCGCAGGGACCTCCGCCATCAGGGCCTCGGCTACCAAGGCATGCCGGATTTTCGGCTGCGGCCGGGCTGCGGCGAGGAAGCCGGCGAAGAAGAGCCTCTCCAGTGCAGTGGCGACTGCCGCTTCCTCCAGCCCGGTCACGGCTGCCACCACCGGCACAGTCGCGTCTTCACCGAGCACGACGACGGCCCGCAGCACCACTTGCTCCGCTTCCGGCCGGCCGCTCAGCCGCTGCCTGAGCACCGCGTCCTCGGTCCCGGCAACGTGGCCGTGCGCCGGCAAGGGGTAGTGGCGTTCCAGCAGTTCGTGGATGTAGAAGGGCACCCCGCCGCTGGCGGCCTGGATGCGGGCCGCGTTGGTGGGAACCGAGCTGGCCTGGCGTTCAATGATCCAGTCCTCGATGGCTTCCGGCGCCAGCGGTTCCAGGTTCCAGTAGTAGCCCTTCCCTGCCGCCGGTTCCCCGCCGGGACCGGAACGCTCGGTGGTCCGCACCGTCCGTGCGAACAGGAGCGGGATGTCAAGGAGCAGGCTGTCGATGTTCCTCAGAGTGCCCAGGGAAATTTCGTCCAGCCACTGGGCGTCGTCGACGGCGGCGATCACCGGGCGTCCGTGCGCCAGCGAACGCAGGATCCAGGAGGCCGAATAGCTCAGGGCGTCCTGGTGGATCTGCGTGCCGGGAGCCATCAGGAACCTGTGGACCAGCGCACCCTGGCCGTCGAAGGGTGCCGTGCCTTCCGGGTGCTGCTGCGCCAGCGCTGCGAACCACTGCCACAGCATCGCCCCCGGCAGGTTGCGGTTGGCATCGCCGGAGGACCGCAGGATATGCCAGCCGCGGCCGGCCGCATCCTCGCAGACCGCGTCCAGCAGTGATGTCTTGCCGATGCCAGCCGGACCGGCGATGGTCAGCTCCGCGGTCTTTCCACCCGCCACGAAGGACGCGATCCCGCGCCACTGCGCCAGTTCGCGGTCCCGTCCGAAAAGCCTCGGTGCTGCCACTGTTCGATCGTATGCCGCCGCGCTATTTCCCGGCCACCTGCTCTGCCACGCAGCGGTTGCGCAGTTCGCCGATGCCTTCGATCCGCGTCACCAATTCGGCGCCCACGGGAATCCACTCGCGCCGGGGCTTGCGGGCCACGCCCACCCCCGCCGGGGTTCCGGTGGCGATGATGTCCCCCGCGTCCAGGGTCATGAACTCGGTGATGTAGGCCACCAGCGCGGCGGGGCTGAAGATCATGTCGCTGGTATTGCCGGACTGCTTGACCTCGCCGTCGATCACGCACTCGACGGCCAGGCCGTCCTCCGGATTGAGTTCATCCGCCGTGACGATCACGGGTCCGAACGGCGTCATTGCGTCCCAGTTCTTGCCTTGGAACCATTCCTCCGTGCGGCCCTGCCAGTCGCGGACGGAGACATCGTTGATGACGCTGTAGCCCAGGATCGCCTCCCGGGCGGCCGCCTCATCCGCGTGGCGCACCTTCCGCCCCATGACGACGGCGAGTTCTGCCTCCCAGTCGATCTTCTTGCTGGCCGCAGGCATGATGACATCGTCCACCGGGCCGATCAGCGCGTTGTCCATCTTGGCGAACAGCGTGGGAACCGAGGGGACGTCCTTGCCTACCTCCTCGGCGTGGGCATGGTAGTTCAGCCCGACACAGACGATCTTCCGCGGCCGCAGGATCGGCTGGTCCAGTTCGCGGGGCTCCGGTGCCGGCCCGTCCTCGCCGTCGAGGGTCCGCCAGTCCGGGCGCTCGAGGAGTTCGGCGACGTCCTTGGCCGGCAGATAGGTCGTCGTCGTGCCTTCCTGCCGGAAAGCCTGCGTGGCCCCGTTCCGCCGCACTGTACCCAGACGCATCTGTACCCTCCCCTGGCACCGCAGCCGGCGCCGTCGTTGTTTGCCGTGACCCGGCGCAGGAACTGCAAGCTGCGCCCCCACCGAATATACGCGCCCCCACCCCAACCCCGCGAAACCTCAGTTTTTGCTGGTTTTCGAGGGCATTTTCAACAAAAACTGAGGTTTCGGGGGTGTGGTGATGGGAGGGGAGGGACGAGCCTCGTTATCCCGTCATGCCGGTGGAATCGTGCGGCTCGCCGACCGGCTTCGATTCAGGGGACCCGCGCTGGCGCAGGTAGACGGACAGGATCACCATGGACCAGACGGCCAGGAACTCGGACTGCCAGTTCTGCAGCGTACGGTTCCAGAACTCCGGCGACCCCAGGTACTCCGTATAGGTGCCCGGATCCATGCGGCGCAGCAGCTGACCGCCAGCAGCACGGCGATCCCGGCAGCAGCACTCAACCGACGCATTGATAAGCCTCCTTGGCATTCCTTCCTCCAAGGTGCAGCTAAGGCACAAAAGGCGGAACATTGAGGCCGAAGACCTCCGCCAGCGCCCGGCGGGCGGCATGGAATCCTGACATCCCGTGCACTCCGGGCCCGGGCGGCGTCGAGGCCGAACACAGGTAGACGCCATCCAGCGGCGTTTTCCAGGGATTCGCGGACAGCACCGGACGGGCCACGACCTGCCGCAGCGATGTCGCCCCCGCCGCGAAATCACCGCCCACATAGTTGGCGTTGTAGCTGGCCAGCTGTGCCGCCGTCGTCACCTGGGAACGTACGACGACGTCCCGGAACCCGGGCGCGAAGCGCTCCACCTGGGCGGTGATCGCCTCGGTCATGTCGCGCGTGGAACCGGCCGGAACGTGGCAGTAGGTCCAGAGGATGTGCCGGCCGGCCGGGGCCCGGCCGGGATCGAAAGTAGACGGCTGCGACACCAGCACATAGGGGCTGTCCGGGTGCCGGCCGGCCGCGACCTGAGCTTCGCCGCGGGCGATTTCCGCGCGGCTGCCGCCCAGATGGATGGTTCCGGTCCGGGCCACCTCCGGGTGGGCCCACGGCACCGGACCGGACAGGATGAAGTCCACCTTGCAGGCCGCATTGCCGAACCGGAAGCTGCGCAACTGCCGTTCGTAGCGGGACGGCAAGGTGCCCCGGGAACCGTCGGAGATTTCCAGCAGGGCGGGCGCAGCGGTATCCAGCAGTACCGCCGGAGTGCCGGATAGGTCACCGAGCGAGCCGATCCGCTGTCCGGTGACCACCTCGCCGCCGTGGGCTTCGAGGTCGGAAACCAGCGCGGCGATGATGGCCTGCGACCCGCCCACCGGAATCGGCCATCCGACGGCGTGTGCCAGCATGCCCAGCATCAGCCCGGCAGCGGAGGAGGAGAGCGAGGGCATCCGTCCCACCGGGTGGGCCGCGACGCCGGTCAGCATGGCGGCGGCCGGGCTGTCCGCGCCGTGCCGGGACGGAAAACGGACGTTCCAGGCAGGACTGCCCTGCTCCAGCGCCGCCAGCCCGAACCGGAGCGCGTCCACCGGGTGGGGCGGCACGCGCAGCAACTGGTCCATGGTGAAGCCGACCATCGCCTCCCAGCGACGCACCAAGGGTGCCATCAGGCGGACGTAGGCGCCGCCGTCGTGCCCCAGCCCCTCCCCGGTGCGGTCCAGGTCCTGATAGGCGATGGCCGCCGCTCCGCCGTCAAGCGGATGCGCGTAGGAGATCTCCGGGATAGCCAGCTCGATCCTGTCCGACAGGCCGAAGGCCCGGAAGGCGGGCGAGGCCAGGGCCATTGGATGCACTGCGGAGCATATATCGTGCAGGTGGCCCGGCTCCATCAGCTCGGCGGTCCGCGCCCCGCCGCCGGCAGTGCTGCCCGATTCGAAGACGCGGACCTTCAGTCCGGCCCGCGCCATGGTGACGGCCGCGGTCAGTCCATTGGGTCCCGCCCCCACCACTGCCACGTCCGCCATGCCGTTCAGCTCCCTGTCCGGACCGGAAACCCGCGGGATTTTCCCGCAGCCAGCCCTTGGAGGGTCAGTTTATCGCGGGCACGGTCGAACGGACCGCCCTGCGGATCATCGGCGTCCAGCCGGCGGACCAGGTCATTGGCCGGATTCAGGATGTCCCGGACCACCCGGTACATAATGTATGCCGTAGCCAGCATATGTCCGATGATGGCGGCGACATAGTAGGGGCTGTCGATATTGTTCTGCGCCGCTCCTCCGCTGGTCTCCTTGGCCAGGAACATCCACACCGCCCACCAGTGCAGGACCTCGAAGAGCTGCCAGACCAGGAAGATGCGCCAGCGGGGATAGGCCAGCGCCACCAGCGGAACCAGCCACAGCACGAACTGGGGCGAGTACACCTTGTTGGTGAGGATGAACGCCGCCACGATCAGGAACACCAGCTGCGCCATGCGCGGACGCCGCGGGGCTGCCACGGCCAGCAGCGCAACAGCGGCGCAGGCCAGTACGAAGAGCAGCAGGGCCCAGGTATTGATGAATCCGGGAGCCATCATCGGCCAGCCCAGCCGCTCAGCGCTCTCGTTATAAGCGAACCATGGCGACGAGAAGCCCGCCGGACGGTCGCTGGAGAAACTGAAGAAATACCGCCAGCCGTCAAAGTTGATCAGGGCGACGGGGACATTGACGACCAGCCAGGTTGCGGTTGCGGCGGCCGCGGAAACCAGCAGCGGACGGAACTTCATGGTCCGGATGGACAGCACCAGGATGGCCCCGAAAATCAGCACCGGATACAGCTTCAGCGCCGTGCCCAGGCCCAGGAAGATGCCTGCCCACACTATGCGGTTGCGGGCGAACGCGAGCATGCCCAGCGTGGCCAGCATGACTGCCCACAGATCCCAGTTAATGGTGCCGGCCAGGATGATTCCCGGCGCCACCGCAACCATGGCCGCATCCCAGGGCCGGCGGTGGGTCATCCGCGCCGTGGCAATCACGGTGACGATCCAGACCGCGGCGACCAGTGCCGCATTGAGGTCGAAATATGCCAGCGCCCGGGCCGGCGTAGGACCCTCCCCCGGCACCAGCAGGGCGGTCAGGCCGGCCATCATGCCCAGCAGGACCGGATATTCGAACAGCGAACCCTGGGTGAGGTAGGGAAAGACGCCTTCGCCCAATCCGCGCGAATCGAAGAGCACCGGCCAGTCTGAATAGCACGCCATATAGAAGTGCCCGGGCGTCGACCAGCCGTTGATGCGGCAGGGCATCTTGACCAGCACGGAGAGCAGCGCGGCCATGGTGGTCAGGATAATGAGGACGCGTTCGACCGTGAAAAAGCCAGGACTGACAATTCCGGGGGCGGTATGGCGGCCCAACGGTCCACCGATCAGCTCCGTGAATCTGCGCAGCAGCGGATCGCTGCGGCTCGGCACCACAATCCGCATGGGTCGGCGCTGGGCATGGTTGTCCCGCTTCGTCGGCTCAGGCTGCATATCTGCAAGGGTACTCCGAGGCCACTGGCAGCGCCGCGGCGGCCTTTGCCGCCTCTTGTCCGGCCGCGGGCCCAGAGCGCAGATCGCGGAAGAGCCGGACCTGGCCGGGCATGGTGCTGGTTATCCTGGCCGCTGCCTTCCAGATCGTGCACATTCCGGCGCCCGGAAGTCAGGCCGTCCTGGTTCGCCTGCGGCGGAATTATGCCGGTCCTGAGTGTAATGCGCCGGTAATAGCACACATTCGGTAGAATCGGGTGGACGTTTAGGCGCCTCCGCCCCCGCTGGCCGGCGGACGTTATGCAATTTCTAAGGAGTTCGGGTGTCAGAAAACCCTATTCGGGTGGCAATTGTCGGCGTGGGCAACTGCGCAGCGTCGCTGGTGCAGGGCGTCCATTACTACCGGGACGCGGATCCCTCCGCAACCATCCCGGGACTGATGCATGTCAGCTTCGGTAAGTACCACGTCGGCGATGTCCAGTTCGTTGCCGCCTTCGATGTCGACAGCAAGAAGGTTGGCCTGGACCTGGCCGACGCGATCGGTGCCAGCGAGAACAACACCATCAAGATCGCCGAGGTTCCCGCATCCGGCGTCAAGGTCCAGCGCGGTCACACCCTCGACGGCCTGGGCAAGTACTACCGCGAGACGATCGTCGAATCGGATGATGAGCCGGTGGACATCGTCGCAGCTCTGCGCGACACCAAGGCCGATGTCCTGGTCTGCTATCTTCCGGTCGGCTCCGAAAAAGCCGCCAAGTTTTACGCGCAGTGCGCCATCGACGCCGGCGTGGCCTTCGTCAACGCCCTGCCGGTCTTCATCGCCGGCACTAAGGAATGGGCGGACAAGTTCACGGCCGCCGGTGTTCCGATCGTCGGCGACGATATCAAGAGCCAGATCGGCGCGACCATCACCCACCGCGTGCTGGCAAAGCTGTTCGAAGACCGCGGCGTGACAGTGGACCGCACCTACCAGCTGAACGTCGGCGGCAACATGGACTTCAAGAACATGCTGGAGCGGGACCGCCTGGAATCCAAGAAGGTGTCCAAGACCCAGGCCGTGACGTCCAACGTCGAAGCGGACCTGACCGAGCGCGACGTCCACATCGGCCCCAGCGACTATGTCGCCTGGCTCGACGACCGGAAGTGGGCCTTCGTCCGGCTCGAAGGCCGTAACTTCGGCGACGCCCCGGTCAGCCTGGAATACAAGCTTGAGGTCTGGGATTCGCCGAACTCGGCCGGCGTCATCATCGATGCCATCCGCGCCGCCAAGATTGCCCTGGACCGGGGCATCGGCGGGCCGATCCTGTCTGCCTCCAGCTACTTCATGAAGTCCCCGCCGGAGCAGTACAACGACGACATCGCCAAGGCGAAGGTGGAGCAGTTCATCCGCGGCGAGGTGGAGCGCTAGGACATCCGACGGCGGCGTCCCGGCAGGTCTATGCCAGACCGACCGGGACGCCGCCGTCGTCCACATCCATGTGCAGGGCGGCAGGCACCTTGGGCAGTCCGGGCATGGTCATGACCGCGCCGGTGAGCGCCACAATGAAGCCCGCGCCGGTCTTGGGAATCAGCTCGCGCACCGCAAGGGTGAAGCCGCTCGGGGCGCCCAGCCGGTCGGGGTGGTCGGAGAAGGAATACTGGGTCTTCGCCATGCAGACAGGCAGATCCTGCCAGCCGTTCGCCTCGATTTCCTCCAGCCGGCGCCGGGCCGCCGGCGAGAATTCGACGTCATCCGCCCGGTAGATTTCCGTGGCGATCGTGTGGATCTTTTCCTCCACTGACAGTTCCAGCCCGTAGAGCGGGTGGAAGGCCTGCGGCGTGGCGATCGCTTCGGCCACCCTGGCTGCCAGTTCGTCACCGCCGGCTCCGCCGCCGCCGTGCTCCCAGACATCCGTTACGGCCGACGCACAGCCATGCTCGGCGCACCAGGCCAGCAGCCACCGGAGTTCCTCGTCGGTGTCGGTGGCGAATTTGTTCACCGCCACCACCGGCGTGACCCCGAACTTCGCCACATTCTCCAGATGCCGTTCCAGATTGGCAGTGCCCAGTTCCAGCGCTTGGGAATTCGGCTCCGCCAGCCGGTCCAGGGGCACGCCCCCGTGCATCTTCAGTGCCCGGATGGTCGCCACAACCACGACGGCGGCAGGCGCGAATCCGGCATGCCTCGCCTTGATGTCCATGAACTTTTCCGCGCCCAGGTCCGCGCCGAAGCCTGCTTCGGTGACGACGATGTCGGCCAGGCGGCGGGCCGTCTGGGTGGCAATGAGCGAGTTGCAGCCGTGGGCGATGTTGGCGAACGGACCGCCGTGCACCAGCGCCGGCGTCCCGGCGATGGTCTGCACCAGGTTCGGTTTGATCGCATCATGCAGGAGCATGGTCAGCGGACCCTGGGCATGGAGATCACCGACGGTGACGGGACGGCGCCCGTAGGTATAGCCAATAGTGATCCTTGCCAGCCGCCGCTTCAGGTCCGCGGCATCCGTGGCCAGGCAAAAGACCGCCATGATCTCGGAGGCTGCCGTGATGTCGAACCCGTCCTGCCGCGGTACGCCCTGGCCCGCTCCGCCAAGCCCGATCACGATCTCCCGCAGTGCGCGGTCATTCATGTCCAGGGCCCGCTTGAACGTGATGCGCCGGGGATCAATGTTCAGCTCATTGCCCTGGTAGATGTGGTTGTCGACCAGGGCGCACAGGGCGTTGTTCGCGGACGTGATGGCATGGAAATCTCCGGTGAAGTGGAGGTTGATCTCATCCATCGGCAGCACCTGCGAGTAGCCGCCTCCGGTGGCTCCGCCCTTCATGCCCAGCACCGGTCCGACGCTCGGCTCGCGCAGGGCGATCATCACCCGGTGTCCGGCCCGGACCAGCGAATCCGCCAGCCCCACGGCCACTGTCGATTTCCCTTCGCCGGCCGGTGTCGGCGTCATGGCACTGACCAGCACCACTTTCCCGGGTTTCCGGGACGGGGCGCCGGGAACGGTCAGCCGGGCCGGATCGATTTTGGCTTTGTACCGCCCGTAGGGTTCGACGGCATCGACGGGGATTCCGGCGGCATCCGCGACCCAGGTAATCGGCCTGAGGGCGGCCCGGCGCGCGATCTGGAGATTGGTTGCCGGCTGGTGTTCAGACGTCATGGCTCAATGTACCAAGCGAGGGTCCCCGCAGCAGTGGTGAACGGAGCCGGAACCAGCAGCTCAGTCCGTTACGGCGCGGCGATAGCTCTGGGTTGTGAGCACTGCTGTGCGCTTCCAGCCAAAGGCACGGGCATGCAGGGCGGCGGAACGGCCCATCCCGGTGCGGCGTTCAGCGTCATCGTACAGCGATTCCAAAGCCTCGGACCAGCGCCGCGGAGCATGGCCGTCGATGAGCACGCCGGTCCGTCCGTCGCTGACGGCATCCGGCAGACCTCCGACGTTTGCGGCCACCACCGGCGTCCCGCAGGCCTGGGCCTCCAGTGCCACCAGTCCGAAAGACTCGCTGAAAGAGGGCATGGCCACCACGTCGGCGGCCCGGAACCAGCCGGCAAGTTCGTCCGCGGCTACGGGCGAATAGGTCCTGACAAAATCCGTCAGGTCCAGATCGTCCACGATCCGGCCTATATCAAACTCCCCGGCTCCGCTGGGTGAACCGAGGATGCTGACCCGCAATGGAATGTCGGGCCGCCGTGATCTCAGCTCCGCTGCGGCCTCGACCAGGATATGCGGCCCCTTCAGTCGCTGGAGCCGCCCCGCGAAGACAACATGGAAAACGTCAGGTTCAAAATCCAAGGATGCCCGTGACTCTTCACGGGAGCGAGGGGTAAATACGTCTAGGTCGACGCCGGGTGCCACTACATCTATAGCCTCGGGCCGCGCACCGTAGAGTTCCACCAGCTCATCCGCCTCCGTGCGCGTGTTGGCAATCAGCCGGGTGGCACGGTCCACGATGCGCTGCTCGCCATCGATCCGCTGAGCCGGCTCCGGCCGTTCGCCGGACTCCAGGCGCAGGTTCTTGACCTTCGCCATCGTATGCATCGTGTGGACCAGGGGAACCTTCCATTCACCGGCGATCAGCAGTCCGGCAGCCCCGGATACCCAATAGTGGGAATGGATGACATCGTAATGTTCCTCGGCGAGCACGGAACGGACCCGGTTGAGCGCATCCGCGAACGCGGACATCAAGGCCGGCAGCTGTTCCTTGGGAATCTTGCCCGGCGGTCCCGCTGGCACGTGGATGACCCTGACGCCGGGCGCCATGGTTTCGGTTTCGGTCTGCCCCGGCGCGGAAGCCCGGGTATAGATATCCACTTTGATGCCCATCGTGGCCAGTTCCAGGGCCAGGGAACGGACATAGACGTTCATGCCGCCTGCGTCTCCGGCGCCGGGCTGTTCCAGCGGCGAGGTGTGCAGCGAAAGCATCGCTACCCGGCGAACCTGGCGCACAAGAGTCCTTTCCTCGAACCTCGCCTCTGACGATATACGAGAACGTCCGGCAGCCGCCAAGCATGACGGGCCGAAGCACACCCGATGCAGACACCGCGGATGCCCGCACGCCGGTACGGGCCTCCGCGGTGTCCGCTGGAATGAGTGCGGTCCACCCAATCCTCCTGTAGTGGTGTCGCTCAGCGGATCATGGGAAAGGAAGCAAAGACGCTGGTCTTTGCTTCGTCTATGGCGTCCTCATCGAGGCGCAGATCCCATATTCGCTGCCAGACGGACAAGCTCTGGCGAAGCTTCTTGATCAATGTAGTCACCTCCTCTCCGTTCCCGGCAGGCAAGAGTTCTGGCTGCAGCGGATCGCAAGGCAGGAACAGGCAAACGAATCACGTCGGTCTGCGGGTGATGCAAGAATCCGAGGGGCCGAACCGGCAGTTGACGCACCAGGAGACTCAAGAGCGGTGCAGTCGGTTCGACCGGCGCACTCAACGGTGCGCGCAGGAGCGCGGTAAAGCGGGGGCTGCCGCCGTCAGCTGCCTAGATCCTCGGCTATCGGAGTGTCAGCAGGAGGCCGGAAAGGTTACTGTGCCTGCACTGCGGCGGCGAGGGCCGCCACGGGCGTGCGGGCAAGGGATCCCGGGTGGATGGCAACAGCGGTAACGACTTCGCTCAGGTTGATCATCACAATCCCCACCTCCCTTGCCGGGCCAGTCCCGGTACTGTGATTACTGACTTCCTTACGGTATCCCAGGCGCAAGGGCCTGGGCTAGGCTCTTGCCGGATTATCCGCCAGTCCCCACGAGTTTCCCTCTAAGACAATCCCGGCTCTCCAGCGAAGTCAGAGGCTCCAGTGCTCTATCGCGGGAGTGTGCTTGTCCCAGCCGAGCGTGCAGACGGCGGCAGTGCCGAGCACGAAGCGCCGGCCCTCCACAGGATCGAGTTCCAGCCACCGCGCCGCAAGGACACGCAGGAAGTGGCCGTGGGCCACCAGCAGCACATTCTCGACCGGATCCGCCCCGGGATCCTGGTCGGCCGCCGTGCCGCAGCCGGCCTGGACCCTGGCGATGATCCTGTCGGCCCGTTCACCGACCTGGGCAAGGGTTTCCCCGTTGGGCACACCGCTGGTCCAGATCAGGTAGCCGGGGTTCCGTTCGCGGATCTCGGCGCTCTTCTGGCCTTCATAGTCCCCGTAGTCCCACTCATGGGCGTGCGGGACCACCTCATAGTCGCTGAAGCCGACCAGTTCGACCGTCCGCCTGGCGCGGTGCAGGGGTGAGGAGAGCACTAGGTCGAAATCCACGCCGGCCAGCTTCTCCCGGGCATCCAGCGCCTGCTGTTCGCCGTTGGCGGTCAGGGGAAGATCGGTCAGTCCGGTGTAGTTGCCTGCCTTGGACCACTCGGTTTCACCGTGCCGCAGCAGCCACAGTTTGGGCAGCAGCGTGCCCTTCGGGGTACGGTCCGGTGCGGCCGCGCCGGAGGGCCTGGCGCTCTGGCACCCGGTGCCGGTCATGGCTGCCGCTCAGCGACCTGCGGCGCGGACTCCGGCTGGGCGGACTCCGGCTGCCGGGCCCACCATTCCAGCAGCTTCCGCTCGGCATCCTCCGGCGGCAGCGGCCCGTTGTCCATTCGCTCCTCCAGCAGGTATTTGTAGGCCCGGCCCACCACCGGCCCCGGCCTGATCCCCAGCAGGGCCATGATCTGCTGCCCGTCCAGGTCCGGGCGGATGGCCGCCAGCTCCTCCTGCTCCGCCAGCTGCGCGATCCGGGATTCCAGGTCGTCGTAGGCGAAGGCCAGCCGGTCCGCCTTCCGCCGGTTGCGCGTGGTGACGTCGGAGCGGGTCAGCCGGTGCAGTCGTTCCAGCAGCGGCCCGGCGTCGTTGACATAGCGCCGCACGGCCGAATCCGTCCAGCCAGCATCCCCGTAGCCATAGAAGCGCATGTGCAGTTCCACCAGCCGGGCCACCGCCTTAATAGTGTCGTTGTCGAACCGCAGTGCCTTCATCCGCTTGGCCGTCAGCTTCGCCCCCACCACCTCGTGGTGCCGGAAGCTGACCGCCCCGCTTGGTTCGAAGCGGCGAGTAGCCGGCTTGCCGACGTCGTGCATTAAGGCGGCGAACCGCAGCACGAAGTCCGGGCCCGGCACGGGCCCCTCCGCGTCCGTCTCCGCTCCGGCGGCCTGCTCCAGCACGGTCAGCGAGTGCTGGTAGACGTCCTTGTGCCGGTGGTGCTCGTCGATTTCCAGCCGCAGCGCGGGAACCTCCGGCAGTACGAAGTCCGCCAGGCCGCTGTCGACCAGGATGTCGATGCCTGCCCGCGGCGCCACACCGCAGATCAGCTTGACCAGCTCGTCCCGCACCCGCTCGGCGGAGATGATCTTGATCCGCTCCGCCATGTCGCTCATCGCCTCGGCCACCTCCGGCGCCACATCCACCTTGAGCTGGGACGCGAAGCGCGCCGCCCGCATCATGCGCAGCGGATCGTCGGAGAACGAATCCTGCGGGGAGCCGGGGGTCCGCAGCTGGCCGGCGTGAAGGTCCTTCACTCCGCCAAACGGATCCACCAGTTCCAGCGAAGGCAGCCGCAGCGCCATGGCGTTCATGGTGAAGTCGCGGCGGAAAAGGTCCTCCTCGAGGGAGGTGCCGAAGGCCACCTCCGGTTTGCGGGAATCCGGGTCATAAGCGTCGGCCCGGTAGGTGGTGATCTCCACCTGGTGCCTGCCCTTGCGCAGCCCGATGGTACCGAACGCACGGCCGATCTCCCAGTAGTTGTCGCACCACCTGCGGATCACGGAAATGGTCTGGTCCGGATCCGCGTCGGTGGTGAAATCCAGGTCCGGGGACACCCGGCCCAGGAACAGGTCACGGACAGGTCCGCCGACCAGGGACAGCTCATGACCGGCGCCGGCGAACAGCTCTCCCAGTTCGAGGACGATGGGAGGGAGCGTGGAACTGTCAAAAACGTGCACCATAGTCTCTTAAGCGTGCCAGAGATTCCGGCAAACTCCATGACCCGCGGCGCGGCCGCGGCCTCGCGGCGCGGGTAAGCAAGGTCATATTCGGTTCGAAAGATCGTTAGAGTGGAGTGCATGGCTCATCCAGTTCCGAGTGCTCCAAAGCGCACCCCATTGACGGCGGCGTCAATGGCCGGTGCCGCGGCGCACCCCGGACACCACCCGCTGCCGACGGTGGAGGAAGTCTCCGCCGGCGGGATCGTGGTGGACACCTCGGATGACGAACTGCGCGTGGCGATCATTGCCCGCCTCAACCGCGGCGGCAGGCTGGAATGGTGCCTGCCAAAGGGGCACCCGGAATTCGGCGAGACGATCGAGGACGCGGCGGTGCGGGAGATCGCCGAGGAGACCGGCATCAAGGGCGACGTGCTGGCCACCCTGGGCAGCATTGACTACTGGTTCACTGTCTCCGGCCACCGGGTGCACAAAACCGTGCACCATTTCCTGCTGCGCGCCACCGGCGGCGAGCTCACCATCGAGAACGATCCGGACCACGAGGCCGTGGACGTCGCCTGGGTTCCGTTGGAGGGCCTGGGCAAGCGGCTGTCCTTCCCGAACGAGCGCCGCATCGCGGATCTCGCCCGCGAGGTCCTCCCCGAACACCTATAGGTGCCGCCCGCCCCGGATGAAGGACGACGACGGCACTGCCGCCTGCGTGCGTAACCCGCCGGCCGCCGTCGTACTTCCGCGCCCGCACGAGTGAGACGATAGGACACGATGTCCCAGAAACAAGCAGCCCAGCCCGCTCCGGTCAACCCTGCCCGCGGCACCGCCCGGTCCAGCGCAATCATGGCCGCCGGCACCATGGCCTCGCGTGTGCTCGGTCTGGTCCGCAACGTCCTGCTCGCCGTGGCGATCGGTATCGACGGCCTGGTCTCCGACGTTTTCGCCTCCGCCAACACACTGCCCAACCTCATCTACCTGCTGGTCGCCGGGGGTGTGTTCAATGCCGTGCTGGTCCCGCAGATCATCAAGGCCAGCCGGGCGCCGGACCGTGGGGCGGACTACATCAGCCGGCTGCTGAGCCTGGCCATGATCGTCCTGGGCGTCCTGACCGTCCTCATTACCCTCGCCGCACCCTGGATCCTGCGCCTGCTGACCAGCTTCAACGACGAACAGATCGAGCTGGCCACCATTTTCGCCTACTGGTGCTTCCCGCAGATCTTCTTCTACGGGGTGTACGCGCTGATCGGGCAGATCCTGAACGCGAATGAGTCCTTCGGCCCCTATATGTGGGCGCCGGTGGTCAACAACATCGTGGCCATCATCAGCCTGGTGGTGTTTATCGGGCTGTTCGGCCGCGAAGTCGCCAGTCCGCACACGCTGGACAACTGGACCGCCGGGAACACGCTGGTCCTGGCCGGCGGCACCACGCTGGGCATCATCATCCAGTCCCTGGTGCTGCTGTGGCCGCTGCGGAAGCTCGGGCTGGGGCTGAGCCTGAAGTTCGGCTGGCGCGGTGTGGGTCTGGGCCAGGCCGGCAAGGTCGCCGGCTGGACCATTGCCACCATGGTGATCGGCCAGGGCGCCTACCTCGTCTACGGCAAGATCGCCACCATCGCCACCGAGGCCCGCCCGGAATACCTGGCCATGGAACCCCCGCAGAACATCGCCGGCCAGGCCACGTTCGACACTGCCCAGCTGGTCTACCTGCTGCCGCACTCGGTGATCGCCCTGTCCCTGGCCACGGTCCTGTTCAACCGGATGTCCCACGCCTTCACGCAGAAGGATCTGGCCGGGGTCCGCGGCACGCTCTCCTTCGGCCTGCGCACCACCGGCGTGGCCACCGTTTTCGCCGCCGCTGCCCTGATTGTCCTGGCCGGTCCGCTGGGCATGATCTTCTCCGGCGGCGACGCTGCCGCCGGCGCGATCCTGGGCCAGGTGATCGTGATCCTGGCCGCCAGCGCACCCTTCCTGAGCGCCAACTTCCTGATGAACCGCGTCTTCTATGCCAGCGAGAACGCCCGTACGCCGCTGGCCATCCAGAGCGTGCTGTCCGCGTTCGGGATCATCCTGGCCCTCGGCGCCAGCCTGCTGCCGCCGCATCTGGTCATCTTCGGCCTGGCGGTCGCCTTCGCGCTCGGGAACGTGGCGGCGGTGCTGGTCAGCCACCACTATCTCAAGCGGAAGATCGGCCATTACGACGCCGGCGGCATCGTCGACGTGCATGTCCGGCTGGGGTTCGCCGCGGCGGGATCGGCCGCCGCCGGCGCGCTGATGTTGTGGCTGCTGGGCGGCTACAGCGCCGCAGGCTTTGCCTGGCACTCAGTCTGGAGTGCCGCCGTCGTCATTGCCGTAGTGGGCACCGTCATGGCACCGGCGTACCTGCTGCTGCTGCGGGTGTTCCATGTCCGGGAACTCAAGGATTTCCTGGCGCCGGTCATGGCCAAGCTGGGGCGCGCGTAATCTTTCGACGCGGCCCAGCGCGGCGCGGCCGGAAGTCGGAATCCTGTCCGGGGCGGAAGGTAGCATGGAATGCAAAGTATCCTTGCCCGCCCAAGCCGGGCAGTCCGCTGATTCCGTCTGGAGGAGCACGTGCCACAGTCCGTCGACGTCGGATCCATACTGGGCGGCCGCTACAAGGTAACCGCGCACGTACTGGACTCAGCTGACCATGATCTGGTGCTCGAGGGCAGGGACCAGGTTCTCAACCGCCCCGTGAGCATCCTGGTGGCCGCGCCCGCCAACGCCAGCCAGGTGGCCACCAGCGCCCGCGAAATCGCCACCGGGGAACGCCCCGGAACCATGCAGGTGCTGGATCTGGGGGTCAGCGACGGACAGACCTATCTGGTGACCAACCAGGCCCAGGCTGCGGACCTCCTCGATCTGGTCATTACCCAGGACGAGCCCTACGTCGAACCCTTCTTCACGGATACCCTCGGCTCGGAGATCTTCGGCCAGCCGCGCTCCCGCGAACCGCAGACGTTCGAGGATGACGAGGAATATTACGAGGAACAGGAAGGCCGCCGGCCGGTGCTTTCGAACCTTCCGCAGTTCTCCGAACTCCCGAAGCCGCGGATGCCGCGTTTCCTTGGCCGGGCCCAGAAGCCCGACGACGGCGGTCCGGCGGGTGCCGCAGGTGCCGCCGCGGCGGGTGCTGCGGGTGTGGCAGCTGCAGGCGCCGCGGCTGCCGGTACCGCTGCGGGGGCCGGTGCCACACCGCCGCCGCCCAAAATGCCGCCCCGGCGCCCGGCGGCGGGCAAGCAGCCTGGAACCGCCCCGGTGGAACGTCCTGCCGCCACAGCTGGAGGGCGCCCCGCACCCGGGGCAGGAGAGCGGACAGAGACATCGGGCAAATCCAAGGTGTCGCTGTGGTCGGATGAGGACTACGGCTTCAGCAACGATGACCGTGACCGCGAAACGGCCAGCCGCCAAACCTCCACTGCCGGTGCTGCTGCCGGATCCGGACGAAACCGCGATGAGAAGGACCGGGACTACCAGCCGCGGCGGGCTGCGTCCACCTTCCCCTCCTCGGCCGTCGCTGCCGGAGGCAGCCTTGATGAGTACTTCGAAGAAGAGGAAGAAACCCGCCGGAAGCCGAAACCTGCGCGGTTCCTCCTGGTCGGGGTCATCGGCGCGATGCTGATCGTCTTCGTCGTCCTTGCGGTCACGCAGCTTGGCGGCATGTTCCGCCAGCCTGTTGCCGGACCGGCAGATGAAACCGCTACACAGGCGCCGCAGAGCCCGGAGGCCTCGGAAAGCGCACCGGCGCCCAGCGAGCCGGCGGCGGAGGCCGCCGCGCCCGTCCCGGTCAACGTCACCCGCCAGGTCCCGGGCAACCAGAACCTGAATTCGGAAACCGACTCCGATCTGTCCAACGTCGTGGACGGAAATCCCGCCAGCTTCTGGGCAAGCTATTTCTACTCGTCAGATGCCTTCGGCGGTCTGGCACAGAACATGGCCCTCGTCGTCGAACTTGAAGAAGAGTCGGACATCAACCAGGTCGACGTAACCCAGCTGAATGGATCAGGCGGCAGCTTCACCGTGAGGCTGAATGACCAGCCGACGCTGGAAGGTTCAACACAGGTAGGACAGGGCAGCTTCACGGCCCCGCGGATCACCATCCCGGTCGACGAAACCAACGGTGAGGCCGCCAGGGCCAAGTACGTCATCATTGACTTCACCCGGCTTCCGCGGACCTCGGCCCCCAGTGCGCCGTTCCCGTTCGGAGTGCAGATCGCCGAAGTCAAAGTTTCCTAACCCGCCAAGCGGCCCATTGGCAAGCGCTGCCTTCAGGCTGCTGGCCGCCGCGGAATAAGCTTGGTTCCAGTCTGGTTGTGTCGAATGTCGGGCGCCGTTGAAATTCTCGGGCGCCCGACGATCAATATCTGAGAAGGAAGAGGTCCACCGTTCACGTGAGCACCGAAAACACAGCGCCTGCTCAGGGCGTCGAGACCCTTGACGGTACTATCCGCGATGTCATCATCGTCGGCTCGGGACCTGCGGGCTACACCGCCGCCGTCTACACCGCCCGTGCCAATCTGAACCCGCTGCTGATTGCCAGCTCCGTGGAAGCAGGCGGCGAACTGATGAACACCACCGATGTGGAGAACTACCCCGGGTTCCCCGAGGGGATCATGGGTCCGGACCTCATGGAACAGTTCGAAAAGCAGGCCTCCCGTTTTGGTGCGGAAATTCTGTTCGAGGACGTCACCAGCGTTGAGCTTGAGGGACCGATTAAGAAGGTCACGATCGGCACCGGCCAAACGTTCCTGGCCCGCACGGTGATCATTTCGACCGGCTCTGCCTACCGCGAACTGGGCTTGGAGGATGAGAAGCGCCTTTCGGGACGAGGCATCAGCTGGTGCGCCACCTGCGATGGATTCTTCTTCAAGGATCAGGACATCGCTGTCATCGGCGGCGGTGACTCGGCGATGGAGGAGGCGCTCTTCCTGACGAAGTTCGCCCGGTCCGTCACTGTAGTGCATCGCCGGGACACACTCCGCGCGTCCAAGATCATGCAGGACCGCGCAGTGAACCATGACAAGATCAGCTTTGCTTGGAATTCCGAGGTTGCCGGCATTGACGGCACGGATAAGGTCACGGGCCTGAAGCTGCGCAGCACCGTTGACAGCTCCGAAAGTACCCTTGCTGTATCCGGCGTATTCGTCGCCATCGGAAACGACCCGCGTATCAGCCTGGTCAAGGACCAGCTGGCCCTGACCGCGGAAGGCACGATCGCCGTCGACGGCCGCTCTTCACGGACCTCCCTTCCGGGCGTCTTCGCCGCTGGGGATGTCATCGACCCGACCTACCGCCAAGCGATCACCGCATCCGGATCGGGTTGCGTGGCGGCGATCGACGTAGAACATTACCTCGCCGATCTGGGCCACGCCGAATCCCTCGCGATGGCTGCAGAAGCAACCGTCTAAGCACCTCGCCACTAAGGAGAAAACAACTATGAGCAGCGCAAAAGACGTAACGGACGCTTCCTTCGAGGCTGACGTGCTGAAGTCCGAGAAGCCGGTAATCGTGGATTTCTGGGCTGAATGGTGTGGACCGTGCCGCAAGCTATCCCCGATCCTGGACGACATCGCCGCCGAGCACTCCGGCAAGGTCGAAGTTGTCAAGCTTAACGTCGATGACAACCCGGCTACCGCCGCCCAGTACGGCATCACATCCATTCCGGCTGTCTACGTCTTCAAGGACGGACAGGTGGCTGCAACCTCTATCGGCGCCAAGCCAAAGCAGGTCATCGAGCAGGAATTCGCTGAGTTCCTCCAGTAGCCACGAGAAACTACGACGCCACGGGTAGTAAACCAGGGCGTCTGATGAAGCAGCCGGAGGGCGACGCCTTGCTATAGGGAGTCGCCCTCCGGTTGTTTTTGTCCCCTTCACAGTGTTGACGTCCGTTGAGCTTCCTCCTCCCGCTCTCACCAGCACTGTCAGTAGTGGGAACTCAGTCCCTGCGCAGACTTAGTCCTACCGTAGGATCGGTTACTCCCACCTGCTGTACCTTCCCTCCCCACGGTGTCGGCTGAAGCCGCCCTGTCAGTGCAGCACTCGTGGGGTCTCGCAGACAAGTGAACGCGAAGTTTCACGTGAAACATGAGAACTGCTGGCGCAGCACATTTCGTCACACTCGCTGCTTGTCACGTGGTGCTCCCGGCTGTTCGAACCCACCGCTTCGACCTCAAGCCAGTGAGACGTCCGAAGAAGGACGACCACCACACTGCGTCTGTTGCGTCACGTCAGAGACAACTCTGCGTTGGAAGAGACCGAAACATTGCCGGACGGACAGGCACTACCGCGCCGGAAGACTGTCACGGACTCGTGGTTCGGGCGCGGTTCTACCGGTAGCCGCATTCGCTAACCAAGCGGATGCCTGCCGTGTCCCGCAGTCCGTATCGCCCGAGTCGCATCCAATGCGATCACGGCGCCCATGCAACTGATGCTCGAAACAGACCATCTGTGGCCTAAGTCCTGCCTCGACATTCCATGCCACACTCCCTCAAGCGAACCTCCATTCGCTTGCACTGGGCGCCGATCGCCTACACCTGCCTGGTGTTCCCCTCAAGCATGGAGGCAGCATCGTTCGCCTTGACTGCTGTGCTCGTGCAGACGGCGCAATCCGAGTTACGCGCAGGATTGCTGCTGCTACTCTGGGCCGACGAAGTGTTGCTGTGTTTCACGTGAAACACACGTCATTCTCATTTGTAGCCGTACGCAGACAGCCCCCATACCGTCTTCACTGTCAGTTCGACCACCCGGCCCGGGTGGCATCCAGGGATTGTGGACAACAGTTGGTCATCTATCGAAGAGATTATGTCCGTCCGCCCTCTATAGACGGTATAGACGGTGCCGCGGGAGGACAGAGTTCGAAGGGGAGTGCTGGTTAGCATTCGCTGTACAGGTGGAGGAACACAAACTGGAGACTCCTTGGCAGCAGGCAGAGCCAGGCCGGTGCGGAGAGCTGTGCGTGCCGAACGCCGGTCATGCCGAACGTCCGAAGCCCTCGCCGCCTGTGAACGAGCTACTTGTGAGCATTCCCTACGGCAAGAGAGAAAGGACATGGATAACGTTTCACGTGAAACGCGCGCTGCCGATTCTGTTGGTGCCCTAGGCTGTCACGGGTCGCCATGATCTCAGCACACGACTTGAGTCATAACCAGCGCTTTCACGCCCCGATGCATCAACAGGATATGCCCCTTTCACATCGGCTTTCACATCGGCCTCCCTCCGTTCTGCGGTCTTGACGACATAGCGGCCGACACGGGACTACCCTTTCCCGCTCAGCTTGCTCAGAGCTTCGACGAGAACTGGACCGGTCACTGACCTGTGACACTTGAGCACGTTTCACGTGAAACGGAATGGTGGGCTCCATCGGGCTGTAACACGGTCTCGCGGTCGGCTCCCGGTTCTGCGACCAACTCTTGAAGGCCCCCGGTGGCCGGCATGCGGTTTCTGAAGCCGCCGGTCAAGCGACCACTGGGCAACAAGCATCGTCGCTTCGAATTGCCTTGGTTTCAACGGTTGAAGATCGGGAACAGAACGTGCCTAGGATTGGCGATGGTGTCCGGCCTTTCGGAGTCGCGGCGGCCCGTCTGCCCAGGACCTGGCCGGTCAATGGTCATGGAAGTCGCGCTACACGCCATTTGCTGTTCCTGGGCCCATTCCGGATCGAAGCACGCGAGTGACAAGCGGCGGCCACCTCAGTCGACACCGACGTTTCACGTGAAACCGAAGAGCTTGCCGAACCTGTGAGCAGGCTTGTCTGCATTCATGCAGTCCCCATTGAGGACCCCTGTCCGGGGGCGCACGCCCATGGGGGCGCTGACAAATGGTTCCCCACAGGTTATCCACAGCAAGGAGGCCGTTCTGTGCGCCAAAAACCGCGGAAACTCAAGGATTTTGACCAAGACGTACTGTCCTTCGGGAGATAGCCTGTGCATAACTGTGAGGACTTCACGTGAGGGGCCTAGGATAGCCAACTTGGGAACCGCCAGCAGACAGGTCCATGAGAAATGTCGTTCCCCGAAGTGCTGGGCAGTGCCACTAAGCAACTGGGCGTCCGCCAGGGTGATACGCTGCCGCAGGCCTCGTCGTTGCACCTGGCAACGGCCAAAGCGACATACCGGATGGCCAGCAGTAAACGGACAACGTCGGCTGTCTTCGGGCGCCGTTTCCGCAAGGACCGCGCGTTGCCTGGCCGCCCCGCAGACAACGTAGAGAATGAACAGCTCAGAAAGACCAGACACCGTACGCTCCCAGAAGGATCACGGGGTGGACGTTACAACTACCAAGTTGTCCCCGATAATGCCGGAAGAAGCGAGGTGGGCCGCTGTTTCACGTGAAACAGCGGCCCACCCAATCTATTGGCCCAACTACAGCCGCTAGCCGTCTGCCCCTGGGTTGATCACGGTCATGATGCGGTTCAGGTCATCGACGCTGGCAAACTCAATGCTGAGCTTGCCCTTTCGGGCCCCCAGGGTAATCTTCACATTCGTATCAAGGCGATCAGACAACGAATTCGCCAGGTAGTCGAGCCGCTCATGCCTAGCGCCTGCCCTGGGCTTCGATTCACGTGCTGGCCTTCGCAGCCCGTCAGCCAAGGAAACGATCTCCTCTGTGGCGCGGACGGAAAGCCCCTCCGCAACAATTCGTTGCGCCAGCTTCTCCATCTCCGCGAGATCACCGAGCGCAAGCAGCGCACGGGCATGACCGGCAGACAACACACCAGCCGCCACGCGCCGCTGGACAAGCGGGGGGAGCTTCATCAACCTCAGCGTGTTGGAAATCTGTGGCCGGGAACGGCCGATTCGTTCGGCCAGTTCATCGTGGGTACAGCCAAAGTCGTCCAGCAACTGCTGATAGGCGGCAGCCTCTTCAAGGGGATTAAGCTGGCTCCGGTGGAGGTTCTCCAGGAGCGCGTCACGAAGCAGATCATCGTCGGAGGTCGAACGAATAATGGCAGGAACGCTGTCAAGGCCGGCCTGCTGTGCTGCCCGCCAGCGGCGTTCACCCATGACGAGTTCATAGTTCCGTTCACCACCCTCTGCTGAGGGACGAAGAACAATTGGTTGAAGAATCCCGATCTCCCGAACGGAATGCACAAGTTCCAGCATGTCATCCTCGTCGAACACAGTGCGAGGCTGCTTCCGGTTCGGATGAATCTCCTCCACTGGGACCTCGGCGAAGCGCGCACCAGGAACCTCTACGAGCGTTTCACGTGAAACAGCCGCAATGGGCTCGAGCTCCGCAACAGAAGCAGCATCTGCGTCCCCAGGGCCGGTAGGGTCAGTGGACGACTCGCTGTCGCTGGCCCCGGCCGGCTGGTCCTCACTCTTCTTGCCGGCCGTAGTCTTACTGGCTGCGTCTTCCTCAGCATTGGCGCCCCCTGCGGAGGCACTACCTGTGACGGAATCTGATCCCACGGCGTCGCCAACGGTCCGCGTATCGTCGACAGCCGCCGCAGCCGGTACTGCCTTGGCCGCCTCGGCCGTCGCGCCCGGCTCCTGGGCCTGCTCCGGCTTCTTCTTCGAGGCCGCCTTCGTGCCGGCCTTCTTGTTGGTTCCGGCGCTCAGATCTACTGCCGGCTCTTCCGGGCTGATCGCGTCCTGCATGTCGGCTGGGGAGGACGACTCCGTCTCCGGCTCGCTGGCGCTGGAGGTGGTGAAGAAAAGGTCGACGGGCCGCCCGACACGTCCTGCAGAGTTACGGCCCTGCCCGGCTGCCGGTGTTGTGGTTGCCGGGCTGCTGGGGATCAGTGCACCCAGGCCCCGCCCCAGGCCACGACGCTTTTCAGCCATAAAAATAAGTCCTTCCGCATTGCGTCCATGCGTAGCCGCATAAAACCTCTGCAGACAAGTCTAACGGGGCCATGCAAACCGGAAGCGGCAACGACCCCGCAGCCAGCGCTAGGAGCGCTCGGAAATCTCGGCAGCCGCTTCGAGATACGACAACGCGCCGCTGGAGGACGGATCATATGTCATGACGGTCTGCTGGTAGCTCGGTGCTTCCGAGATGCGTACGGACCGGGGTACGACGGCATTGAGGACCTGGTCGGGGAAGTGCTGGCGTACTTCGGCTGCGACCTGGGCCGCAAGGTTGGTTCGCCCGTCATACATGGTCAGCAGGATCGTAGAGACAACCAGATCGCTGTTGAGGTGCTTCTGGATCATCTCGATGTTCTTCAGCAACTGGCTGAGGCCTTCCAGCGCGTAGTACTCGCACTGGATCGGAATCAGGACTTCCTTGGCCGCGACGAACGCATTGACGGTCAGCAGGCCCAGGCTTGGCGGGCAGTCGATGAAGATGTAATCGAGCCGCTCTTCGCCCCTCGCTTCCCGCTCCTTGGCATAGACCTCGATGGCGCGACGCAGGCGCTGTTCCCTTGCCACCAGGGAGACGAGTTCAATCTCCGCACCGGCCAGGTGGATGGTTGCGGGGGCACACACCAGACGGGCGATGTCGGGGCATTGTGCGACCACATCCGCCAGCGGCAGGTCATTGATCAGCACGTCGTAGATGCTGTCCACTTCGGCGTGGTGCTCAATCCCCAACGCCGTGGACGCATTGCCCTGGGGATCGATGTCGATCACCAGCACGTTCAGGCCGGCGGTGGCCAGGGCTGCCGCTATGTTCACGGTCGTCGTGGTCTTGCCCACGCCGCCCTTCTGGTTACTGACCGTCAGGATGCGGGTTGCCTTGGGCTTGGGCAGTTCCCGGCCCCGGAGCTTCTCTCGGCGCCTGGTCTCGCTGGCAAGTTCCTTCGCCAGGGGCGTGCTTTCATCCATCGAGTCCATGACGCTGCCGGAGACCGCCACCGGCTGGACGGCCGTGCCGGCTTCGTCCCCTTCGGACGGCTCCTTAGATGCTTCCTCACCGGAAGCGGGCTTTGCCGCTTCGGGGGCAGTCGGTTCAGCAACAACGGCTGTTTCACGTGAAACCATCGCGAGGTTCCCTGGATCGGAAAGCGCTTCCGGTTTAATTTCGCGGTACTGGGAGGTAAGCGAAGACCCAATGGCCGCTAACGACGGAATTCTCCTGGCGGCTGAATCTTTCATACCCACTTCGACTCGCTCACTTTCGAAAAACCTGCACCAATTCCTCTAGACTATCGGCTCCGCCGCGGTATCCCTGACAGGGCAGGCCTGCACCCCGCCGTTTCGCCGGGACAGGCAAGGAAGAGTCAGCCAACGACGATCTTCACCACGGTGGTGTACTCATCCAGGATCTCGCCGCCCACGGTCACGACGGATGTCTCGGTGCCGCCGAGCTTCCGGATGTTCTTTGCGGCCTTTTCAACTTCTTCGGCGGCGCTGCGGCCCTTGATGGCCAGGACCTCACCCTTGCCGCCGAGCAGCGGCATGGTCAGTCCTGCCAGGCCGCTCAGCGCGGATACGGCACGGGCGGTGACGACGTCCACGTCGACCTTGCCGACTGCCTGCTCGGCCCGGCCGCGGAGGACCTGCACGTTATCCAGCCCCAGATCCTCAATCACCTCATTGAGCCAGGTCACCCGTCGCTCCAGCGGCTCGATCAGGATCAACTGGAGGTCCGGCCGGGCAATCGCAAAGGTCAGGCCGGGAAGGCCGGCACCGCTGCCGACGTCGGCGACGCGGCTTCCCTCGGGGATCAGGTCGGCGACCACCGCGCAGTTGAGTACGTGGCGGCTCCACAGGCGCGGCACCTCGCGGGGCCCCAGCAGACCCCGTTCCATTCCGGAAGTCGCCAGATGCTCAACGTAACGCTTGGCCAGATCGAGCCGGTCCCCAAAAATCTTCTCGGCTGCGGCTTGTTCCGATGCAGTTATCTCAACCACGATTCATTCCTCGGCTACGGCGCGGCCCGGGGCCGCCGGCGGACGCTTGTTCAGGAGGCCGACAGCGAAACGACGATGTGGCGGTTCGAGCCTTCGCCCTCGGATTCGCTCAGGAGGCCCAGAGCTGCAACAGCGTCGTGGACAATCTTGCGCTCATAGGCGCTCATGGGTGCCAAGGCAACATCCTCGCCGGATTCCTTGGCACGCTTCACCGCGTCTTCAGCGATGCGCTGCAGTTCAGAGCCTCGCTGCTGCCGGTAGCCCAGGATGTCCAGCACCAGCCGGGACCTGGCGTCCGTCGAGCTGAGCACGGAGAGCCGGGCCAGTTCCTGCAGTGCCTCCAGGACTTCGCCGTCGGGGCCGATCAGTGCTTCCAGCGCGCTGTTGTCGGTTTCCTCCGACACGATCGAAATATAGGTGCGCCCGTTGCGGACCTCAATGTCGATGTCGCCGTCGATATCCGCGATGTCCAGCAGTTCCTCAAGGTAGTCGGCGGCGACGTCGCCTTCCTCTTCCAGCCTGCCGATGGTTGCCGATGTCCTGGGCTCTTCCTCAGGCAGGTCCGCGGGCTCTTCGATGCGCTCAGTGGTCATTTCTTTTTCCTGTTCTTACGCTGTGGCTGCTGACGCTGGCCCTTAGGGGCCGCCGGGGCCTCGGCGACCGGCTCGGACTTCCGTTCGCCCAGAATAGGCGCCGCCGGCAGGCCCTTCCTGGCCCGGCGTTCCTGCAAGGCCTTGGCGGCCGGCGAGCCAGGTGTTGGCATCCGCCGGATGACAAAGAACTGCTGTCCCATGGTCCACAGGTTCGTCGTGGTCCAGTAGATGAGAACACCGATCGGGAAGTTGATGCCCCCGACACCGAAGACGATGGGCAGGATGTACAGGAGCATCTTCTGCTGGCGCATGAACGGGCTCTGCAGTGCCTGCTCGGACATGTTCTTCGCCATGATCTGCTTCTGCGTGATGAACTGGGACGCAGTCATCGCCAGGATCATGATGATGGAAAGAACGACGACGGAAACGTAGTTGGGTGCGTCCGGATTGTGCAGCAGGGAAGCCGAAAGCGGAGCCCCGAAAATGGACGCCGCATCGAACTGCCTGACGTCAGCCGCGTCCAGGGCCCCGATTCCCTCGCCCGCAGCGCTGGCATTGGAGACACCGTTGAGCACGGTGAACAGCGCAAAGAAGAACGGCATCTGGATCAGCATTGGCAGGCAGGCGGCAAACGGGTTGGTGCCGTGCTTCTTGTACAGCGCCATCTGCTCCTGCGTCATTGCCTGACGGGAGAGCTGGTCGGTCTTGCCCTTGTACTTGGCCTGAAGCTTCAGCAGGTCCGGCTGCAGCGCCTGCATGCCGCGCTGTGCCTTGATCTGCTTGACGAACACTGGAATCAGCGCAGCGCGGATGATCAGGACCAGGCCGATGATGGACAGCGTCCAGGTCCAGCCGTTGGCCGGATCCATGCCCAGAAACGTGAACCCCTCATGGAATGCCCACATGATCCAGGACACCAACCACCTGAACGGGGTCAGCAGCATGTCGAAGAATTCAAACATTTAGTCTCCTCAGGCCGCGCTGCGGCTTTCCTCATCCGCTGGAATCTCGGGGTGATTCAGCACAATAATCTTGGGGGGATTCGCCGGATCCCAGTGCCGGCGGCCGTGCGGTGACGCAACGGGCACATGGTCCACGCCGCCGTCGTTCCACGGATGACAGCGCGCCAGGCGGCGCATGGCCAGCCAGCTGCCCTTCAGCGCGCCGTGAACGGTGACTGCTTCGAGCGCATAGGCGGAACAGGACGGAAAGAACCGGCAGACCTGCCCGTAGAGCGGTGAAACAGCGGCGCGGTAGCCCTTCAGAAAAATAATCAGGATGTTGCGGGGAAGGCCCAGCAGGAAACCGCAGACTGCCCCAGGGAAACCGCGCAGGAACCGGGCAGTGCGGCTCATCGGTTCCCTTCCTTTCCTGGTGCAGCGTCCCGGCGGCCTGTACGCCGCGGGGCTTCCAGCTTCTCGAGGGAAGACGTGAAGGCCCGGCGGTAGTCGGTGGCCAGCTGGTCCCAGCTGGCGCCGGCCGCCGGGGGCAGCGCCCGCACAACGACGGAGATCCCCTCCGGCCGCTCCCGCAGGCTCTGAACGGCAGCAGCCCTCAGCCTTCTCTTAACGAGGTTGCGCGTGACAGCGTTCCCGACGGCCTTGGCGACGATGAACCCGAACCGACTGGGCTCGCCCACACCGGTACCGGCCACATATAACACTAAGTTCCGGCGCCCAGAGCGGGCGCCGGAACGTACAGTCAGTGAGAAGTCCGCCGAAGTACGCATTCTGTTCTCAGATGCCAGCATCCAGGACACCGACTCCTAATCGAAGGCGCAGCTGCACAGGGGCAGCATCGACAAACTACAGGCTGGTTAGGCCGACAGGGCCGTACGGCCCTTGCTGCGGCGTGCGGAAAGAATCGCACGGCCTGCGCGGGTACGCATACGCAGACGGAAGCCGTGCTTCTTGGCACGACGGCGGTTATTCGGCTGAAAAGTCCGCTTGCTCACGGTGGTTACTCCAAGACACTCAAGGATGCGCCTACCCGAACACCAGGAAAACAGGCCGACGCTTTATTCAGATGCCGGCCGCATCTTCCACGCGGACGTTGGTGGTGTTCCAACATCCATCAAGGCGTGCAGGGGTGCAAAAAAACAGGCACAAAGGACTACATAACGGTAGGGGAACCCGGCCGCGTCAGTCAAACCGGACGCCGCTCCCGGCTGCAGCGGCCGCACGGCGGCGTGACATCCAAAGTTCATCAACAGCTGTGGGTGATTTCGTCAACAGCTGTGGACAACCGGCCTGCAGGATACCAACCTGTGAGTATTCTCCCAACTTATCCACAAGCTGCTTCCCAGCTATCTTCTGGCCAAACCATCCCTTACCCTTACCAGGTGGCTGTTATCCACTGACTGTGAATAACTCTGTGGATGAACGGCCGGGATCCGGGCTTCCGGATCCCTTTAGTTTTGTTCCAGCGGCGGCAGTATGAGGGGTGACAATGGGCACGGACGAAATCAACGACCTTGGCAGTTCATGGCGGAAGGTCGTCCGTACCCTGGAACAGGATCACCGGGTCTCGCCGCGCCAGCGCGCATTCGTTGTCCTGGCCCAGCCGCAAGGACTGATCGGCACCACCCTGCTGGTGGCGGTGCCCAATGAACTGACCCGCGAGGTCCTGCAGACCCAGCTGAAGACACCCCTTGATGATGCCCTCCGCGGCGTCTTCCAGGCCGACATTCTGTGTGCGTTCAGCATCAATGCCGACCTGACGCCGGTACTCGAAGACGAGCCGGAACCTGAACCGGTCCAGCCGTTGCCCGCAGCCAGCGGAGAAATGGCGCCTGCGCCCACCCCGCCGAGCACTTCCCAGGAGTTCGGCCGGCTCAACCCCAAATATGTCTTCGACACCTTCGTCATCGGAGCCTCCAACCGCTTCGCGCATGCGGCCGCTGTCGCTGTCGCCGAGGCTCCGGCCAAGGCCTACAATCCGCTGTTCATCTACGGTGATTCCGGTCTGGGCAAGACCCATCTGCTGCACGCGATCGGCCACTACGCCCGGCACCTCTACAACGGCATCCGTGTGCGGTATGTGAATTCAGAGGAATTCACTAACGACTTCATCAACTCCATCCGGGATGACGAGGGATCCAGCTTCAAGCAGCTTTACCGGAATGTGGACATCCTCCTGATCGACGACATCCAGTTCCTCTCCGGCAAGGAAGCCACCCAGGAGGAGTTCTTCCACACCTTCAATGCGCTGCACAACCACAACAAGCAGGTCGTGATCACCTCCGACCTGCCACCCAAGCAGCTGTCCGGTTTCGAAGACCGCATGCGTTCCCGCTTCGAATGGGGCCTGCTGACCGATGTCCAGCCGCCGGAACTGGAAACCCGTATTGCGATTCTCCGCAAGAAGGCCATAGGCGAAGGGCTCTCCGCACCGGAGGATGTGCTCGAATACATCGCCTCCAAGATCTCCACCAACATCCGCGAGCTCGAAGGTGCCCTTATCCGGGTGACGGCCTTCGCCAGCCTGAACCGCCAGCCGGTGGATGTCGGCCTGGCTGAAATGGTGCTGAAGGACCTGATTACCGACGACGGTGCTCAGGAGATCACGTCCGCGGCCATTCTTGGCCAGACCGCTGCATACTTCAACCTCAGCATGGACGAACTGTGCAGCAAATCCCGGACCCGGACACTGGTGACCGCCCGGCAGATTGCCATGTACCTGTGCCGTGAGCTCACCGATATGTCGTTGCCGAAGATCGGCCAGGAGCTCGGCGGGCGCGACCACACCACCGTGATCCACGCGGACCGCAAGATCCGTGAGCTGATGGCGGAGCGCCGTGTGATCTACAACCAAGTCACGGAATTGACCAACCGGATCAAGCAGCAGCAGCGCGAAGGCTGACCCAGACCGGCCGGCGGGCCCGGGGTTCCGGGGTTTTTACCGCCGCAGGCGGTCGAATTAAAAAATAATTAACAGCTGTGGACAGTTCTGTGGATAACCCGGTGGACAACCCACAGGGTGTGGAGGATAAGTCCGGGTGCGTCTGTGGATTCGCAAAACGGCCCCGTTTTTTATCCACTGGCTGCCGGAAGCGCCACCGGCGGCTGTGCACAGACTGTGAACAGGCAACTTCCGCAGATTCGCGGCGCGGAACCGAGTTATCCACAGAATCCACAGATGTTATTAACACTACTAATCCCAAGAATTTGAAAATCCACCAAATAACATCTGCCCGTCCGCCCAGCACCTGCACCCCGAACGCCAAAACCCGGTCTCTGGCCGCACCGATCCGACCGTTCCACCGGCCGCCGGTGCAGGAACCCACCGCCGGACGCTAAGCTGTCACAGAGAATCGTTTCCGCCGGCTGTGCCGTGCCCTCGTCAAAGGATCCCCGCCTGGAACCTTTTGGCGAGCCGCCGTACCCGGGCCGGGGAACCCAGCAAATTCACGTTGTTCGTTGTGAAAGGCGGAACCCTTCAGTGAAGTTCAGAGTTGAGCGGGACGTACTTGCCGAGGCAGTCACGTGGACGGCCCGCTCACTGTCTCCGCGTCCGCCTGTGCCGGTGCTTTCAGGACTGCTCATCAGGGCCGAAGCCGGAACATTGAGCCTGGCCAGTTTCGATTACGAAATTTCGGCGCGGCTGCAGATCCCCGCCGATATCAGCGAAGAAGGCACCATTCTGGTTTCCGGCCGCCTCCTGGCGGACATCTGCCGCAGCCTTCCCTCCGCGCCGGTGGAAGTTGAAACCGAAGGACCAAAAGTCACCCTGACCTGCCGCAGCAGCCGGTTCAATCTGGCTACCATGCCGGTGGCGGACTATCCGGAGCTGCCGGCGCTGCCGGAGGTCAGCGGAGTTATCGACGGCGATGCCTTCGCCCAGGCGGTATCCCAGGTCATCATTGCCGCGAGCAAGGACGACACACTGCCCATCCTCACCGGCGTTCGAATGGAAATCGAGGATGACCTGATCACCTTCCTGGCCACCGACCGGTACCGTCTGGCCCTGCGCGAAGTGGCCTGGAAACCCACCAATCCGGGCATCTCGACCAGCGCGCTGGTGAAGGCCAAGACACTCAACGAAGTCGCCAAGACGCTCGGTGGCGCCGGCGACCTCCACATCGCCTTTTCCGACGACAGCGAACTCATCGGCTTCGAAAGCGGCGGCCGCCGGACCACCTCGCTGCTGGTCGACGGCGAATATCCCAAGATCCGCTCACTCTTCCCCGAAAACACACCGATCCATGCCACCGTGGAAACCAGCACCCTGGTCGAAGCCGTGCGCCGGGTTTCGCTCGTTGCCGAGCGGAATACGCCGGTCCGGCTGGCCTTCACGGACGGACAGCTCACCCTCGATGCCGGCACCGGCGAAGACGCCCAGGCTTCCGAGGCTATCGAGGCGACCCTGGTCGGGGACGAGATCACCGTTGCCTTCAACCCGGCCTATCTCAGTGAGGGCCTGAGTGCATTCAACAGCAAATACGTGCGTTTCTCCTTCACCACTCCGCCGAAACCGGCCGTGATTTCGGCCCAGGAGGAACCCACCGGCGAGGACAAGGAAGACTACCGCTACCTGCTGATGCCGGTCCGCCTTCCCAACCAGTAGCCGGCAGCCGGCCCGGCCCAAAGCCCCGAAGTACCCACCGTCGGAAAGAGTGATCAAGATGCATATCGGACTCATTGGACTCGGCAAGATGGGCTTCAACATGCGCGAACGCCTGCGCAAGTCAGGCGTGGACGTCACCGGCTACGACCGCAGTCCGGAGGTCACCGACGTCGGATCGCTGCGGGAACTGGTGGCGGCGCTGCCTATTCCCCGCACGGTCTGGGTTATGGTTCCGGCCGGAGCCGTTACGGACAGCGTCATCACCGAACTGTCCGCCGAGCTGGCTCCGGGCGACCTGGTGATCGACGGTGGAAACACCCGTTTCACGGAGGATCTGCGGCACTTCGAACTGCTGGACCAGGCAGGGATCGGATTCATTGACGTCGGCGTATCCGGCGGCATCTGGGGCCTGGAAAACGGCTACGGGCTGATGGCCGGCGGCGATGCGGAACTGGTCAACCGGGTCATGCCGGTCTTTGATGCGCTCCGGCCCGAAGGCGAACGGGCAGACAGCTTTGTCCATGTCGGCGGGGTGGGTGCGGGCCACTACGCCAAGATGGTGCACAACGGCATCGAGTATGGGCTGATGCAGTCCTACGCGGAAGGCTATGAACTGCTGGCCGCGAAGGACATCGTCAAGGACCTTCCCGGGACTTTCCGCGCCTGGCAGAAGGGCACCGTCGTGCGTTCCTGGCTGCTGGACCTGCTGGTCCGGGCCCTCGATGAAGATCCGGGGCTGTCCCGGATCGATGACTATGTGGAGGATTCCGGCGAAGGCAGATGGACCGTCGAGGAGGCCATCGCCAATGCGGTGCCGGCCCCGGCGATCACGGCTGCTCTGTTCGCTCGGTTCGCTTCCCGGGAAGATGTATCTCCGGCCATGAAAATGGTCGCGGCGCTGCGCAACCAGTTCGGCGGCCACGCGACGCGGCCAGCGGGCCAGGACGCCGGAGAGTGAACCAGCCCCGCCAGCCAGCCCCGCGAGCAGTAAGCCGATTGACAACGCGTGTACATTGATTTTCTTTCCCTGACCGATTTCCGCAGCTACGAGCAGCTCGACCTGCGGCTCGAGCCCGGCATCACGGTACTGGTGGGTCCCAATGGCACAGGAAAAACCAACATTGTGGAGGCCATCGGGTACCTGGCTACCCTGTCCTCACACCGGGTCAGTTCGGATGGGCCGCTGCTGCGCTTCGGAACCGAACGCGCCATGGTCCGGGCGCGCGTGGTGCGCGGAAGCCAGGTGACCGCCGTCGAACTTGAACTGAACAGCGGGCGGGCCAACCGCGCACGGATCAACCGCGCCAATCCTGTCCGCGCCCGTGATGCGCTGGGCATCTGCCGGACCGTGTTGTTCGCCCCGGAGGACCTGGCGCTGGTCAAGGGAGATCCGTCCAGCCGGCGCCGGTTCATTGACGACCTTCTTGTCACGCTGGTTCCGCACCACGCAGCGACCCGCAGCGACTATGACCGCGTGCTGAAGCAGCGCAACGCGCTGCTGAAATCGGCCCGGGCCAGCGGCAGGTTCAGTGCCGCGCACGAATCAACACTCGAGGTGTGGGACCAGCACATGGCCGTCGCGGGTGCGCAGCTGCTGCGCGCCCGGCTGGACGCGCTGCGCCGGCTCCAGCCGCATCTGCAATCCGCCTACGCGCAGCTGACCGACGGCACCAAGGCGGCCTCGGCCGTCTACCGGTCCACCCTGCAGACGGCTCTGTCCGACGACGGCGCGGTGGAGTCCGGCGCGGAACCTGCCGAGGACCTTGACGATTTGGCCGTCCCTCAGCTGGCGGAGCGCTACCTTGCCGCCTTTGCCGCGCACCGGAAGAAGGAACTGGAGCGGGGCCTGTCGCTGGTGGGACCACACCGGGACGAGATCGAGCTGGTGCTCGGCCAGGCCCCGGCCAAAGGGTATGCCTCCCACGGTGAAACCTGGTCCATGGCGCTGTCCCTGCGGCTGGCTTCCTATTATCTGCTGTGCGACGACGATCCCTCGCCGGGTGCCACGCCGGTCCTGATCCTGGATGATGTTTTCGCCGAACTCGATGTGCAGCGGCGCCGGAAACTCGCCGCGATTGTGACCTGCGCGGAACAGGTGCTGGTCACCGCCGCGGTGCCGGGCGACGTCCCGGAACAGCTGGCGGGGCGGCAGGTCACGGTGGTGCCCGGCGGTGTCGAAGAACGGGCGACGGCGGAGGTCCGGGGAGGTGCCGATGCCGGCACTGAATGAACCCGGAGGCCGGGACGGCGGCGCCGAGGAGCAGGGTTCCCGCGAGTACGAGGACATCGATGCCGCCCGCGCGATGCTGAACCGCATGCGCGAGGCCGCACACACCCGCGGTGAGCGGCGGGCTGCGGCGCGCCATGGCGGGCTGGAAGCGGATCCCGCCTCCCGGCGTCGTAATGCCCGCAAACGCCAGGGGGCGGAAACCGGCCAGACAGCCGGCGGCAGGGATCCGCAGGGACTGGGCGCCGTGTTCACGCGCCTGGTCCGGGAGCGGGGCTGGAGTTCGCCCGTCGCCGTGGGATCGGTGATCGGCCGCTGGGCCGAACTGGTCGGTCCCGAGATCGCGGCGCACTGCCAGCCGGAATCCTTTGCGGACACCACCGTCCAGGTCCGCTGCGACTCCACCGCCTGGGCCACCCAGCTGCGGCTGCTCAGCCCCAATCTGCTGGCGAAGTTCGACGCGGAGCTGGGCGCTGGCGTCGTCACCAGGATTCAGGTGATCGGTCCGGCCGCACCCAACTGGCGCAAGGGCCATCGCCGGGTGAGTGGTCGTGGGCCGCGGGACACCTACGGCTGAACCCGGTTTTCCACTGGCCGCGGACGAAGCTATTGCGCAATGGCTCAACGGCATGTAGAGCGATGGGAACCTCCAGGGACATAGAGTCCCTCATCCGGCACCATGCCATTGCCTCCAAAGGCGGATTACTGCCCGTTTAGGCCGTTCTGGTGCGGGACCCACCCTCCGTCCACGGTAGAATTGAACATTGGGGCGCCTTTCCCTGACCGGGAGGCGAAATATTGTGTCCGTCACTAGAGGAGTCGACAACGCCTGTGGCTAACGAGAGCGTGCCCGAGGGCACCGAGAGCATGGAACAGAATGCGCCGGAGCCCGTAAAACCCAGGGAATACGGCGCCAGCGACATCACCGTCCTTGAAGGTCTGGAAGCGGTCCGCAAACGCCCCGGCATGTACATTGGCTCCACGGGCCCCCGCGGCCTCCACCATTTGGTGTATGAGGTCGTGGATAACTCCGTCGACGAGGCACTGGCCGGCTACTGCACGCACATCGAAATCACGCTGCTGGAGGACGGTGGCGTCCGCGTGGTCGATGATGGCCGCGGCATCCCGGTGGATATGCACCCGACAGAGGGCAAGCCGACCGTCGAGGTCGTCATGACGATTCTGCACGCCGGCGGCAAGTTCGGCGGCGGCGGCTACGCGGTGTCGGGCGGTCTGCACGGCGTCGGCATTTCCGTAGTGAACGCTCTGTCCAGGCGTGTGGAAACTGTCATCAAGCGTCAGGGCTATATCTGGTACCAGTCCTTCGCCGACGGCGGCCGGCCGGTCGGCGGTCTGCGCAAGGGCGAGCCGACCACCGAAACCGGAACATCCCAGACGTTCTACCCGGATCCGGAAATCTTCGAGACCACCGAGTTCGACTTCGAAACCCTGCGCGCCCGCTTCCAGCAGATGGCCTTCCTCAACAAGGGCCTGCGGATCACGCTGACCGACGAGCGTGCGCTGCAGGTGGAGGACGAGGTCACCGCCGAGCACGAGGACGGGGAGCCGGAAGCCCCGAAGCACCGCCAGGTGGTCTACCAGTACGACCGGGGCCTGCTGGACTATGTAACGTACCTGAATTCCTCCAAGAAGGTGGACGTCATCCATCCGGAGGTCATCGCCTTCGAAACGGAGGACACCGACAAGAAGATCGCCGTCGAGTTGGCGATGCAGTGGACCACTGCGTACTCCGAAAGCGTCCACACCTATGCGAACACCATCAACACCCATGAGGGCGGGACCCACGAAGAGGGTTTCCGCGCCGCGATGACGTCGCTGATCAACCGCTATGCGCGCGAGAAGAACATCATCAAGGAAAAGGAAGAAAACCTCACCGGTGATGACATCCGCGAGGGCCTGACCGCGGTGGTTTCGGTCAAGCTGGCCGAACCGCAGTTCGAAGGCCAGACCAAAACCAAGCTGGGCAATTCGGAGGCCAAGGGCTTTGTCCAGCGCGTGGTGACGGATGGTCTCGGCGACTGGCTGGAGCGCAATCCCGGTCCGGCACGCGACGTGATCCGCAAATCGATCCAAGCCGCGCAGGCGCGGATGGCCGCCCGGAAGGCCCGTGAATCCACGCGGCGCAAGGGCCTGCTCGAATCCGGCGGAATGCCCGGCAAACTCAAGGACTGCTCGTCGAAGGATCCGTCGAAGTCGGAAATCTACATCGTGGAGGGCGATTCGGCCGGCGGTTCGGCCGTCCGCGGGCGCAACCCGGAGACCCAGGCGATCCTGCCGCTGCGCGGCAAGATCCTGAATGTGGAACGTGCCCGTCTGGACCGGGCGCTGGGCAACGCCGAGGTCCAGGCGATGATCACGGCTTTCGGAGCAGGCATCGGCGAGGATTTCGACGTCGAGAAGGCCCGCTACCACAAGATCGTGCTGATGGCCGATGCCGACGTCGATGGCCAGCACATCACGACGCTCCTGCTGACGCTGCTGTTCCGCTACATGCGCCCGCTGATCGAAACCGGCTACGTGTATCTGGCCCAGCCTCCGCTGTACCGGATCAAGTGGTCCAATGCAGCGCATGATTACGTGTACAGCGACCGTGAACGGGACGCTGTGGTGCAGAAGGGACTGGGCGCCGGCCGCCGCCTGCCCAAGGAGAACGGCATCCAGCGCTACAAGGGCCTGGGCGAAATGGACTACACGGAGCTGTGGGACACCACCATGGATCCGGACCACCGCACCCTGCTGCAGGTGACGATGGACGATGCCGCCGCGGCGGACCAGGTGTTCTCCGTGCTGATGGGCGAAGACGTGGAGAGCCGCCGCACCTTCATCCAGCAGAACGCCAAGGACGTCCGCTTCCTTGATATTTAGGGCCAGCAGCCCCTTTATATACGCGGACCGACATATTTCTAGAACGGAATTTATTAGACCATGAGTGACGAAACTCCCAAGGTTCCCGCCGAGGATTTTCCGGTGGACGGTGATGTGCTGACCGACCGGGTGGAGCAGATCGACCTGCAGACGGAGATGCAGCGGTCCTACCTGGACTACGCCATGGCCGTGATCGTCGGCCGTGCACTGCCGGATGTCCGCGACGGCCTGAAGCCCGTCCATCGGCGTGTGCTGTACGCGATGTTCGACGGCGGCTACCGTCCGGAGCGCGCCTTCAACAAGTGCGCCCGCGTCGTCGGTGAAGTAATGGGCCAGTACCACCCCCACGGCGACTCTGCGATCTACGATGCGCTGGTCCGCCTGATCCAGGACTGGACCATGCGGTATCCGCTGGCACTGGGCCAAGGCAATTTCGGCTCCCCCGGCAACGACGGCGCCGCCGCCCCGCGGTATACCGAGACCAAGATGGCACCCCTAGCCATGGAGATGGTCCGCGACATCGACGAGGAAACCGTCGATTTCCAGGACAACTACGACGGCAAGAACCAGGAACCGACCATCCTCCCGTCCCGGTTCCCGAACCTGCTGGTCAACGGCTCCTCCGGCATCGCCGTCGGTATGGCTACCAACATTCCGCCGCACAACCTGCGCGAAGTGGTCAACGGCGTGCAGTGGCACCTGGACCACCCGGACGCCACCAGGGAAGAGCTGCTGGAGGCGCTCATCCAGCGGATCAAGGGCCCGGACTTCCCGACCGGCGCGCAGATCCTGGGACACAAGGGCATTGAGGACGCCTACCGCACCGGCCGCGGATCCATCACGATGCGTGCCGTGGTCAATGTGGAGGAGATCCAGGGGCGCACCTGCCTGGTCGTCACCGAGCTGCCGTACCAGGCCAACCCGGACAACCTGGCCATCAAGATCGCCGAGCTGGTCAAGGACGGCAAGATCCAGGGCATCGCGGATATGCGCGACGAAACTTCCGGCCGTACCGGCCAGCGCCTGGTGATTGTGCTCAAGCGTGACGCCGTGGCCAAGGTGGTGCTCAACAACCTGTACAAGCACACGCAGCTGCAGGACAACTTCGGCGCCAACATGCTGGCGATCGTCGACGGCGTGCCCCGCACCCTCAGCCTGGACGCCTTCATCCGGCACTGGGTCACTCACCAGTTGGACGTCATCGTCCGCCGCACCCGCTACCGGCTGCGCAAGGCGGAGGAAGCCGCCCACATCCTGCGCGGCTACCTCAAGGCTCTGGATGCGCTGGACGAGGTCATCGCCCTGATCCGTGCTTCGCAGACCGTCGAGGATGCCCGCAACGGCCTGATGGACCTGCTGGAGATCGACGAGATCCAGGCGCAGGCCATCCTCGACATGCAGCTGCGCCGCCTGGCCGCGCTGGAACGCCAGAAGATCCAGGACCAGCACGCCAAGCTTGAAGCCGAGATCGTCGAATACAACTCCATCCTCGCCTCCGATGAACGCCAGCGGAGCATTGTCAGCGAGGAGATGATGGAGATCGCGGATAAGTACGGGGATGACCGCCGCACGCAGATCATGATGGGCTATGACTCGGACATGAGCGTCGAGGACCTCATCCCCGAAGAGGAGATGGTGGTCACCATCACCCGAGGCGGCTACGTCAAGCGCACCCGAAGCGACAACTATCGCTCCCAGCAGCGCGGCGGCAAGGGCATCAGGGGTGCCCAGCTGCGCGGGGACGACGTCGTGGACCACTTCTTCGTCACGACCACCCATCACTGGCTCCTGTTCTTTACCAACCTGGGCCGTGTCTACCGCGCGAAGACCTATGAGCTTGCCGAGGGCGGCCGCGAAGCCAAGGGCCAGCACGTGGCGAACCTTCTGGCCTTCCAGCCGGAAGAGCACATCGCCCAGGTGCTGGATCTGCGGGACTACCAGCAGACGCCCTACCTGGTGCTGGCCACCAAGAAGGGCCTAATCAAGAAAACCCGGCTGGAAGACTATGACACCAACCGGTCCGCCGGCGTCATCGCCATCAACCTCCGTGACGGGGACGAGCTGGTCTCCGCACGGCTGGTTTCGGAAAGCGATGACCTCATGTTGGTTTCCCGCCGTGGGCAGTCGCTGCGCTTCACCGCAACCGACGAGGCCCTGCGTCCCATGGGGCGCGCGACCTCAGGGGTCACCGGCATGAAGTTCCGTGAGGACGATGAACTGCTGGCGGCCGACGTGGTTACCGACGGTTCCTTTGTGTTCATCGTCACCGAAGGCGGCTACGCCAAGCGGACCTCGGTGTCCGAATACCGCGTTCAGGGCAGGGGCGGCCTGGGCATCAAGGTGGGCAAGTACCAGGAGGAGCGCGGCCATCTGGCCGGTGCCCTGATCGTGCAGGAGGAAGACGAGGTTCTGGTGGTCATGGAAGGCGGCAAGGTGGTGCGGTCCTCGGTGGCCGGTGTCCCGGCCAAGGGCCGAGACACCATGGGCGTCATTTTTGCCAAGCCGGACAAGAATGACCGAATCATCGCCGTCGCGCGGAACACCGAACGCGGGCTGGGCGAGGACGAGGAAGCGCCCGAAGAGGCCGAATCCCCAGCGCTCGCGGGAACCGGTGGGCCGGCCGAGGGTGACGTCGAGCCGGGCACCGGCGGGGACGAAACCGGGGTCATGGCTGCCGTGGACCGGGATGCCGGATCTGCGCCGGCGGCAGATGATGAAGTACCGTTGTCTGCAAACGGACAGGGCGGCCGCGATGCCGCGCCTGAAATTGATGGAGGTACCGAGTGAGCACACCCAACTCAAACCCGCGGCCGGGGGGGACCCGTCCTCAGCCAGGCAGCGGACCGAGGGTGAACACTCCGGCACGTCCGGCACAGCGTCCGGCACCGGCCTCTGCGGCCAAGACGGCGCAGCGGCCCAATCTGGTGAAGCCGGCTCCTAAGGCCAAGGCCCGCCGGGCGCGACTGCTGGTGAGCAAGATCGATCCCTGGTCGGTGCTGAAGATGTCCTTCCTGCTGTCGGTGGCGCTGGGCATTGTCACGGTCGTGACGGCCATTGTGCTGTGGACCGTGTTGGACTTGACCGGCATTTTCGACAGCGTCAATGCCCTGCTGTCCGAAATTTCCGGGACCGAAGGCGGCGGCTTCAGCATCCAGTCCTTCGCCTCTCTGGGGCAGGTCGTGTCTTTTGCCACCATCATCTCCGTGGTGAACGTCGTGCTGCTGACGGCGCTGTCGATGCTTGCCGCGGTGCTCTACAACATCGCATCGACGCTGGTCGGCGGCATCGGCGTGACCCTGACCGATGACTAGAGGGCGCTGAAACCGGGCCCATCGGCGCCGATTTGGGATTCAGCGGCAAAGTGCTGTAGAGTCTTATCTCGGCCCGATGAGGCATCGGGGCGTATAGCTCAGGCGGTTAGAGCGCTTCGCTGATAACGAAGAGGTCCCAGGTTCAAGTCCTGGTACGCCCACGGACCCGTTACTGACCGGAGGAATCCGGACCCGTAAGGAGGCACACTGTGAAGAAACTGCTGGCTCTCGCCGCCGCCATCGCAGGAGTGGCCGTCTATCGGAAGTGGCAGGAATCCGAAGCGGAAAAATCTGTCTGGAAGAAGGAAACCGACAAGGTAGACTGACTTCCGGTGCGGGGGCATGGCGCAATTGGTAGCGCACCTGCTTTGCAAGCAGGGGGTTAGGGGTTCGAGTCCCCTTGCCTCCACCGATGAACAGTCCCGGCTGATGAAGCCGGGACAGTTCTTTTTAACGCCCCATTCGTCTGGCTGCCGGCCGCTCATTAGAGTTCACTCGTGAACTACTTCCTGGCCGTCATCGGCGTGCTCGGCATCTCGGCCTCCGGTCCGCTTCTGGCCGGAATCAACGCTCCTGCCCTCACCATGGCTTTCTGGCGCAACGCGGCCGGTGCTGCGGTCATCGGCAGCTTCGCCGCCGTAACCCAACGTCGAGAACTGGCCACCGTCGACCGCCGCACCTGCTTTTGGGTGGCCGTCGCCGCCGTCGCACTGGCCGCCCATTTTGCCACTTGGGTGACGTCGCTGAAGCTTACTTCAGTGGCCGCGTCCACCGCCCTGGTGTGCATGCAGATGGGCTGGATCGCGCTGTTCAACCGGCTTCGCGGGGAACGCATCCCAGGCAAGGTGCTGCTGGGACTGGTGCTGGCCTTCGCCGGGGTGCTGCTGATTTCCGGATTCGACGTGAACCTGGCGCCGCAGGCGCTGCTGGGCGACCTCCTGGCCCTGCTGGGCGGGATCTTTGCCGCCGTCTACACAGTGACCGGGGCCAAGGTCCGCCGCAGCCTGTCCACCACCAGCTACGCGGCGCTGTGCTACGGCGGCTGCGCGGTCCTGCTCCTGCTGCTGTGCCTGGCCACCGGCACTGAGCTGGTACGGCTGGAACCGGCGGCGTGGCTGGGCATCGCCGCCGTTACGGTCCTGGCGCAGCTGATGGGGCATACGGTGTTCAATCACCTGCTGGCAGTGATGAGCCCGATGCTGGTCTCTCTGCTGATCCTGCTCGAGATACCGGGGGCAGCGATCCTTGCCGCCGTCGTCTTGGGCCAGGCGCCACCGGTGGGGACGTACGCGGGGCTCGTTCTGATCCTGGCCGGGCTGGCCGTCGTCGTACTGGCACAGTCCCGGACCAGGCAGCGCGAGCAGCTCCGCGCTGGCATCGCCGCGGACTGACGTAGGGTGTTCGGCGCCGGAAACCGCCGGAAACCCTACGACCGGCAGGCAAAAGGCGGGGACCCCCGGGTGGGGATCCCCGCCTTCAGGAACTGCTGCTGTCCTTAGGAACGCTTAGGAAGCAGAGCCGTCGGCCCGGTGCGGTCCCGGCTTGGGGGCCTCGGTCGGCAGAGTCTCGGTCGGCAGGGCGGACTTGTCGGTTTCCTCCGCGGTTCCTTCACCGGACTTGATTTCATCGGCGGCGATCGACTCGGCGACCGGCGAGGTGGTCCCGGCTTCCTTCTCGGCACGGTCGGCGGCCGCTGCGGGGGAGGTGGTGTCCGACAGGGCGATATCCGCATCGGCGTTGGTGCTGGCCGAGGCGTCCGTAACGGTGGCTGCCGGGGCTGCCGTGTCCGGCTTCGGCGGCACCGGCGCCGGAGTCTTCCACGGATCCTCGACCGGAGTGGAAGCGCGCCAGGCAGCGATGCCAGCGGCCACAGCGGCGGCGATGATGCCGAAGATCAGCCAGCCCTTCTTGCTGCTCCTGCCGCTGCGCTTGAGGTCCTTGGCGGCCTGCTTCGCGGCCGCGGCAGCGGCTTTCTGCGCTTTCTTCACGGCCTTCTTGTTTCCGGTGGCCTTTGCGACGGCGACCTGCACCGGAGCCGGCACCGCAGCGGATTCGAGGGCACGGGACACGCTGCCTGCGGTCTCGCCCAGCCGGTGCGACAGGGCCGGGATGTACTCGCCGACTACTCGTTCCTTGGCATGGGTGATGGCCGGGGTGGCACGGTCGAGCGTGCCCTGGATGCGGGGTGTAACTTCATCCACGGCGTGGGAAATCTTCGGGGCAGCCTTTTCCAGGCTCCCCTGAAGCCGCGGCGTCACTGTGGCCACGCCGTCGGCCAGCTGGTGCGCGGCCCGGGTGATCCCTTCCTGGATTTTCGGAGAGGCGGTTTCGATGCCCTTTTCGATGCGGGGCACTGCCCAGCCCATGGCAGCCTCGACGCGCGGAGTGGCCCATTCCCGGGCGCTTTCCACGCCGACTGCGACGCTGTTTTCCAGATCACGGGCAATGCTTTTTGTCTTTGTCACAACAACCTCCCGAAACAATTTACGGTTTGGCTTTAGCCTACGTGCTGTGCGCAAGCGTGCGCTATGCGTCCGAAAAGTTGGGCAGGATTTTCACTGTCCGCTGAATGATGCCGCGGTCCTGCCCGGAAGCTGGCTGTTCCCGCGAACCGATGGAACAGCCGTGACAGAATGGGGCCTATGACTGCCATTCCTACAGCCAAAGCGACCATCCACACGAACCACGGTGACATCAACGTCAACCTCTTCGGCAACCACGCTCCCAAGACGGTGAAGAACTTCATCGGCCTGGCAACCGGCGAGATCACCTGGACGCATCCGGGGAGCGGTGAAGAAACCAACAAGCCGCTTTACGATGACACCATTTTCCACCGCATCATCAAGGACTTCATGATCCAGGGCGGCGATCCGCTGGGCCAGGGCATCGGCGGGCCCGGCTACAAGTTCGACGACGAGATCAACCCGGACCTGGACTTCACCGAACCCTACAAGCTGGCCATGGCCAACGCCGGAATCCAGATGGGACGCGGCACCAACGGCTCGCAGTTCTTCATCACCTCCGTTCCTACGACCTGGCTGCAGGGCAAGCACACCATCTTCGGCGAGGTTGCCGACGCGGAGTCGCGCAAGATTGTCGATGAGCTCAACAGCGTTGCTACGGACATGCGCGACAAGCCGCTCGAGGACGTCGTCATCAGCAGCATCACCGTCGAGCAGCTCTGAGCTGCACCGGCCGACTCTGCCGAAATCCCTCGAAAGATCCGCGAAGAAGTAAATGACCTACGGAATTCCGGCCCAGCAGCCGGCCCCTGAAGTTCCTGTCTGTCCCCGCCACCCGGACCGCGTCGCCTATGTGAGGTGCCAGCGGTGCGGGCGGCCTGCCTGTCCGGAATGCCAGCGGCCGGCTGCGGTCGGTTTCCAATGCGTGGACTGCGTCCGCGAAATGTCCCGCACCGTGCGCGGTACACGCACCGTCTACGGCGGAGCAGTGACCGATGGGAAGCCCAAGGTGACCATCGGCATCATGATCATCTGCGCGGCATTGTTCGTCCTGCAGTGGATCGTACCGAATAATGCCATACTGCAGGCGCTGGCCTACGTGCCGTTGTACACCATGGACGTGCCGGGCGTGCCCTTCGAACCCTGGCGGATGATCACGGCGGCATTCCTGCATTCGCAGGGTTTCATCCTGCACATTGCCTTCAATATGTATGCGCTGTGGATCCTGGGCCAGCATCTTGAACCGCTGCTGGGCCGATCCCGCTTCATTGCGCTTTATCTGATATCCGCCTTGGGCGGTTCCGTGGGCGTGCTGCTGCTCTCGAATCCCCTGACCCCGGTGGTGGGAGCCTCGGGCGCCATCTTTGGGCTCTTCGGAGCGCTCTTCGTCGTACAACGCCAACGGGGCGGAGACGTGCGGTCGCTGGTGGTCCTGATTGCCATCAACGCGGTCATCGGCTTCATCTACCCCAACATCTCCTGGCAGGCCCATCTGGGCGGGCTCGTGACAGGCCTCCTCGCCGCCGTCGTCCTGGCCTATGCGCCGCGGAGGAGGAACAGGAACCTGTTCCAGGCGGCAGGGCTTGCAGGAATCGTGGTCCTGTTAATTATCGTCTCCGTCCTGCGGAGCACTGTCCCGCTGTAATCTGTCCGGAGCGTGCTATCCACGCGGAGCGCCGGGCCCGGCGCCGCCCGCCCGTTGCTTTGGCCAAGGTCCCTGACCTTGGCCAAAGAGTTTTAAACAGGGTTTTAAACAGCTGTGGATGAGTACCTCAGGCCCTCGTCGAGCGGGGAATCCAGGGCGTACCCGGCGGACAAAAAGATCCCTGGTCGGTTCTGGAATGTTGATTGAGCGTCCGGAGCCTGCCCAACCAGGCGCGGGGGAAACGGTTTTAAACAGGGTTTTAAACAGCTGTGGATGAGTACCTGACGCCGTCGTCAAGCGGAGAGCAAAGAACCCATCCCTGCACCCAGGATGGGGCTGGCCACAGGGCTCCGGCACGGCTCCGGGTCCCTCCGCGGGACGTTCGGCGGAAGTTTAAACAGGGTTTTAAACAGCTGTGGAGAAAGCAATCCGCCACACTTCCGGCACGTCGTCAAAGGGTTATCCACAGCGGCAGCCGAACTGGGCGCAGGTTCGAATGAACCCTTCAATGTGGACATCGGCATGCTTATCCACAGGCATTATCCACACCGGGGATAAAGTTACACACATGTAATTCCTCAGCTGTGGATAAGAAGAACGGCGGAATCACAAGGGTGCTGGCTTGTTAATTCCCCAAACTTTCCCACACCTGTGGATAACTATGTGCACAACTGTGCAGAACTGTGGGCAGAGGTTGACGGGCACGAATAATCCACAGGGAAGTGGGGGCCGACAGCCCCGATGCAGCCCGGGGCGCCGAGGCACCGGCGGACCGCTGAACGGCGGAGCCGGCGGGGACGGTGGATGGGATCGGGGAGCCAGCGCCATAACGGCCAGTGGAGGAAGGCACTGCCGGTGGATGAAGGCACGGCTGAGGAGGGGTGCGGGCGGAAGCGCCCGGGAAGCGCCAGGACGCGCCGCGTGGGAGGCATGGAAAGGGCGGGAGGCAGCGAAAGTGCGTCCGGCACGAAGAGTGGCGTCCGGCGTCGACAGTGTATCGACCGGACGGGGCTACAGCCGGGAGAAGACCGGTCGAATTGCCGGGGGCGGCATCCCGGCTCTGCGGGAGCTAGGACCTCCAGCGGGTGGTCATCAGGAAGCCGAGGATCGCAATGCCGAACCCGACCACGATGTTCCAGGATCCGATGGCGCCGATCGGGAACTGCGCTTCGGTGATGTAGAAAACGATGATCCAGAGCAGGCCGATGATCATCAGCCCGAACATCACCGGCTTGTACCAGACAGGGTTCGGCTTGGGGGCCGAAGATGCCTGCGGCTGGTTCTGCGTCGGCTTCTTCCGGGACCTTGACTCGGGCACTGATCCTCCTGGTGGGCTCACCGCCGACGATCCGTGTGCCGCCGGCTGGGTAGGCTGAATGGGTCGCCGCGCGGGACGCAATGTATCCTGACAAAAGATCCTTGTATCCACGGCGGCTGCGCTCATTCTAACGAACGTTGCCGCTTGTGCGCGCCGCCGGCCGGCGGCGGGGACGGAACCAGGCGGAACACAGTCAGGAGAGGGCGTGGCGGAGCCAAGCAACGACGGCGGCACAGCCACGTCCGAGGCAGCGCGCCCCGGCGGCCGGCAGTCCCCTTCGCCCACCGCCGGACAAATGCGCCCACGCCGGCGCCAGGACCGCTCCCGGGCCTCCGGCCGCCGCCCCGGAGCCCTCGGAATGATCGCCCAGGTCTTCGGTGAACTGCTCATCACAGCAGGCATCATCCTGGTGCTCTTCGTGGTCTGGGAACTCTGGTGGACCAACGTCGAGGCCAACACCAAGCAGTCGCAGGCCGTCGAAAACCTGCTGAAGGATTTCGACGGCCCGGTGGTGCCGCAGCAGCCGGCGGCCCCCGTGGACCCGGCCGCTCCGCCGCCGGATTACGGCGAGCCCGCTGTCCTCACCGCCGCGGACTACGGTGAGACGTTCGCCGTCGTCTATATACCGCGCTTTGGCGAGACCTATTCCCGCCCGGTCACCGGCGGTACCGGCATGGACGTACTGGATACGCTGGGCCTTGGCCACTACCAGAGCACGGCGATGCCCGGTGAGGTCGGCAATTTCGCCGTCGCCGGCCACCGCCAGACCCACGGGCAGGTGCTGGACCTGATCCACACCCTGGTGCCCGGGGACCGGATCTACGTCCAGACCAAGGACGGCTACTTCACGTACGTGTTCCGCAACAATCAGATCGTGCTGCCGGACCGGGTCGACGTGCTGGCGCCGGTACCGACCCAGCCCGGGGCAGCTCCCACCGAACGGATTCTGACCATGACCAGCTGCAATCCGCGCTACGGGGCCGAGGAGCGCATCATCGCCTACGGGGTGATGGAGTCCTGGCAGCCGGCGTCGGCCGGTCCCCCGGCCGAAATCGCCCCGCAGGTCGCAGCCAACGCAGGAAGGTCCATCTGATGTACGCCTGGATATTCCGCCACCTGCCCGGCCCGCTGTGGCTGCGGATCATCATCGCCGCTGCGCTGATTGCCGGGGCTGTGATGCTGTTGATGCAGTATGTCTTCCCCTGGCTGTCCCAGTTCAACCCGCTAAACGACTCCACGATTGGTTCCCTGGAAAGATGAGCTTCGTTCCCCGCATCCTGGTCATCGACAACTATGACAGCTTCGTCTACACGCTGGTGGGTTACCTCCAGCAGTTGGGCGCAGAAACCACCGTGGTAAGGAACGACGACGTCACGCTGGCCGAGGCGGTTGAACTCGCCTCCGCGCGCGACGGCGTGCTGGTCTCCCCCGGCCCCGGCAACCCAGGCGAGGCCGGCGTCTGCATCGAGCTGATCCGCTGGTGCGGGGACAACAGCAAGGCGATGCTGGGTGTCTGCCTGGGCCATCAGGCACTGGCTGAGGCGTACGGCGGCACGGTCACCCACGCGCCGGAGCTGATGCACGGCAAGACGTCGCAGGTGGAACACGAAGGCAGGAATGTCTTCGCCGGCCTGCCGTCCCCGTTCACAGCCACCCGCTACCACTCCCTGGCCGCTGTCAATGAGTCCATCCCCGCCGATCTTGAGGTCACCGCCCGCACCCACAGCGGCGTGATCATGGGCCTGGCCCACCGGACGGCTCCGCTGAGCGGGGTCCAGTTCCACCCGGAATCCGTGTTGACGGAGGGCGGCTACCTTCTGCTGGGCAACTGGCTGGAATCCCTGGGCATGGAAGGCGCTGCGGAGCGTGCCTCCACGCTCAGCCCGCTGATCTCCAAATAGCCCGCCAACCTCCCCGCCCGCTCCGCAGCAGGCGCACGAATAATGCCGTATTCGTGCGCTTCACGCTGAGCCAGCGGGGGTCAGGGCCTGGGGGTCAGTCGTCCTCGTCCCGGTTGCCCCGGTCCGGATTGGAATTGGCGTTCCCGTTGTTTCCACTGTTGCCATTGTTCGCGCCGTTGCCGTTGCCGTTCCCGTGTCCGGTGCCGCTGGTGGCGGTGGGGCTGCTGGTCGGGGAGGGCGAGGGCGTGGGTGATGCGGGCGGTGCCGGTGCCCGTGCCACGGTAACCAGGATTTCGGTTCCCTGGTCCACATTGCTGCCGCCGGGCACATTCTGGTTGGTCACCGTGCCGGCCGGCACCACCGAGTTCTCGACTTCCTGGAACCTGTACGGCAGCGCGACTGCCGGATCCTGCAGGGCGGCCTCGGCCTCGGCACGGGACAGCTCCACCAGATTCGGCATGGTGACCTGTCCGGTGGAGATGACCAGATTGACCGTGCTGCCGACCGCGACCTTCGAGCCGAGCGCGGGAGTGGTGGAAATCAGCATGTCCCGCGGCACCGTGGCGCTGTTGGCGGTGGTGGTTTCATTGCCCACCAGGTTCAGGCTGCGCAGGATGTCACGCACCTGGGCCTCCGTCTTGCCCGCCAGATCCGCTGGAATAACGACGGCGGAGGGCCCGGTGGAGACGCGGAGCGTCACCTGGCTGTTGAGTTCCAGCTGCGCTCCGGCGGCCGGGTCGGTGCCGATGGCGTTGCCCGACTGGATGGTGTCGTGGTGGACCTGCTCGATGAACGGGCGCAGGTCGGCCGCCGTAATCATGTTCATGGCTTCGGCCTGGCTCCTGCCCGTTACGTCCGGAACCGCGACGGTGGCCGGCGGCCGGGTCAGCGTGTACAGCACGTAGGCGCCGGCACCGAGGACCAAGATCAGGGCGATGGCCAGGGTAGTGATCCAGGCGCGGCGTTTGGCCCGCTGTTCCGGAGGCCGTTCGTTGCTGTTGCCGATGGCCAGGGCCGTGGGAACTCCGTCGGTGCGGGGCGGGTCCGCATGGGGCCCGGCGGCCGCGACTCCGACGGCGCCGGCCGATGCCATGGACCGGGTCTGCGGACCGTTCCACGCGGAGCCGTCCTCCGGGGCCTGGTGCTCCGCATAATCCCGTTCGGCTGGGTATCCCTGTTCCGCAGAGTAGTCCCGTTCGGCCGGGTAATCCTGTTCTTCCGGATAGTCCCGGGCAATGGAATAGGCTTGGGTAGGCGCCGGCCCTGACACGCCGCCAGCGTCTCCGGCGGCCGGCGCGGCCGCCGCCGGGGGGGCGCCGAAGGCCGCGGTGGGAGCCGTCACCGGAGTGGTCGGGCCGTGACCGGCGGGATTGTGATCGGCGGGACTGGGATGGGCTGGGAAGGCCTCCGTTCCGGCTTCGGACAGGTCGACAGTTCCGGCCGCGCCACCGGCGGACAATCCGGCGGCCAGGCCTGCCACCCCCGCCGTCCCTGCGGCCATCCCCGGTGCGTGGGACGGTGCCGCGGAATGCCCGGTGGGCTCGGGGGTCCGGCCGTGTGCCGCCAGCAGCGCCGCGCGGAACCCGGCGGCATCCGCGAACCGGTCCTCCCGGTCCTTCTGCAGGGCCCGGGCCAGAACCGAATCCATGGCCGCGCTGAGCTCCGGATTGTGCGTGCTCGCAGGCTCCGGCACCTCGCGGACATGCTGGTACGCCACGGAAACCGGGCTGTCGCCGACGAAGGGAGGCCGGCCCGCCAGCATTTCGTACAGCAGGCAGGCGGCGGAGTAGAGGTCGCTGCGCGCGTCCACAGTCTCCCCGCGGGCCTGTTCCGGGGAAAGATACTGCGCGGTGCCCACCACGGCCTGGGTCTGGGTCATGGTGGCCGCCGAGTCCGCGATGGCCCGGGCGATGCCGAAGTCCATGACCTTCACCCTGCCCTCCGGGGTGACAATTACATTCGCCGGCTTGATGTCGCGGTGCACGATTCCGGCCCGGTGGCTGTACTCCAGCGCCGAGAGCACGCCGAGGGTGTAGTCCACGGCCTGGTCGATGGTGACGTCCTTGCCCTGGATAAGCTCCCGCAGGGTGCGGCCGGCCACGTATTCCATCACGATAAACGGAACCTTGAGGTCCGAGTCCCCGTCGGCGGGGTTTTCGCCGGTGTCGAAGATGGACACGATAGTGGGGTGGTTCAGCGCGGCTACCGCCTGTGCTTCGCGCCGGAAGCGGGATTGGAAGAGCGGATCCCGGGCCAGGTCGGCGCGCAGCAGTTTAATGGCCACACGGCGGCCCAGCCGGATGTCACGGCCGAGGTAAACATCGGCCATTCCGCCACGGCCGAGGAGTTCACCTACTTCGTAACGTCCGTCGAGGACGCGTTGGTCGTTCACAGTCTGCTGTCCTTCCGAGGATTCCGGTTGCACCGCGCGGTGGCTATCCGTTTCCGTCGCCATTGGGGCCTGTGGTCGGCACGGTCGGCACGGTGGGCGGGACGCTCGGGGTGGTGGGAGCCGTCGTGGGCGGGGAGGGCGAAGCCGGTCCTGCCGACAGGATGTAGGTCACGGTGGAACCCTCCTCCGCCTGCTGGCCTGCACCCGGACTGACGGACAGGACGGTTCCCTCCGGCTCGTCCGAGACCTGGGTGCCGCCGTTGGCCGGTGTCAGGCCCGCCCCGATGATCGCCTCGCGGGCCGACGCCTGATCCAGTCCGACGACGTTGGGCACTGCAACCGTCTCCGGCCCGGTTGAGTAAATCACGCTGATGGCCGTGCCGACCTGCAGCGGGCCGACCGGGTTGACGTCCAGCACCGTGTTGGCCGGCTCGGCGGAGGCCTGTCCCTGCCGCGAGACCTGCAGCCCGAGGTTAACCAATTCGGCCGAGACCTGGTCCACGTTCCGTCCGCGGTAGGTGGACGGGTTGACCGTCACCACTTGGGGTGCGGCTGACGTCGGCGGAGCCGTTGTGCGCGCCGGCGGCGAGGTGCGGGAGGGCGACCGCGACGCCGTCGGAGACGCGGAGGTAGCGGAGGCACTCGCTGTGGCTGGATCATCGGTGGACTGTTCCGTGGTCCGGTTGAACAGCTGCGGTCCGAGGAAGATCCCCAGGACAGCGAGCAGGACGAGCAGCAGCAGCAGGATCAGTGGAAACCTCCAGGGGCTGCGGCCTCGCTTCTGCTCGACGGGCGCCTGGTCAACGTCCTCTTCGTGCCATTCGCGCTCAGACCAAGGGCGCTGGGCCGCCAGTCCGGCGCCGGCCCCGGCGGCGGCACCGAAGCCGGCGCCAGCACCGCCGTCGGACTCCGGATCATGATTGACGACGGGCAGCGCGGAGGTCGCGGGCGCCCCCCGCGACGGCTGGACCGCCTGGGTGGGGGCCGTGCCGGACATGGGAACCGGTGCGGTGATGGCGCCTGTGGCGGTGTCGCTGAAGGCGAGCATGCCTGGAACGGCTGCCTCGGCGGCCTTCACATCGCCGCGGCGGATGGCGTCCGCGGCCTCGGCGAGGTCTTCGGCGTTGGATGGGCGGTCGGCCGGATCCTTGGCCAGCATGGACATGAGCAGGGCGCGGACCGGCGCGGGGATGCTCTCCGGCAGGTCCGGGGGAGTGTCATTGACCTGCGCCAGGGCGATCGCGATCTGGGACTCACCGGAGAACGGACGGTAACCGGCCAGGCACTCGTAGCCGATCACGCCCAGGGAATAGATGTCGCTCTGGCCGGTGGCCGTCTGGCCGGTGGCCTGCTCCGGCGCGAGGTACTGCGCCGTGCCCATGACCTGGCCGGTGGCGGTCAGCGGCACCTGATCCGCCAGACGCGCGATGCCGAAGTCGGTGACCTTGACCCGCCCCTCGGGCGTGATCATCAGGTTGCCGGGCTTGATATCGCGGTGCACCAGGCCCTGGTTGTGCGCGATCGTCAGGGCCTTGGCCGTCTGGCTGATGATGGACAGCGTCCGGTCCGGGGAAAGGACCTGTTCGCGCTCGATGATGTTGGACAGTGGCTGCCCCGGCACCAGTTCCATGACCAGGTAGGCCGAGCCGCCCTCCTCGCCGTAGTCGAAGACATTGGCGATGCCCTCGTGGTTGACCAGGGCGGTGTGGCGGGCCTCCGCGCGGAAACGGTTCAGGAAGCTGGGATCACCGGTGTATTCCTCCTTGAGGATCTTGATGGCGACGATCCGGCCCAGGACCTGGTCCTGTGCCTTCCAGACTTCGCCCATCCCGCCGATGGCAATGCGTTCGGTGAGCTGGAACCTGCCGCCTAAGGTGATACCCGATGTAGGCCTCACTTATTCAACACCGCCTCTAGGATTCTCTGCGCGCTTGGAGTAGTTAGCTGTAAACCGGTGGGGACATCCACGCCTTCCACGACGACGGACACCACGACCTCGGGATCATCGGCCGGAGCAAAGCCGGTGAACCAGGAATTGTTCAGGCCGCTGTCGCCCAGTTCCGCGGTCCCGGTTTTGCCCGCAACACTGTAGCCCGGAACGGCGGCGGCGCCCGCGATGCCTTGGTCCACGACGTTGACCATCCATTCGGTGACCTGGTTGGCGATCTGGGGTGTGGTCGAGGTGCGGAACGTCTCCGGCTGGGGGTCGTCGATGATCTGCAGGTCCGGTGCCCGGACTGCCTTGATCAGGTTCGGTTTCATCAGTTCGCCATCATTGGCGATCGCAGCGGTCATCATCGCGATCTGCAGCGGGGTGGCCTTGACATCGAACTGGCCGATGCTCGCCTGGGCCAGCTGTGCCGGGTCCATGTCTTCGGGGAACTGGCTGGGGGTGACCGGTACCGGGATGTTCAGGCCCTCGCCGAAGCCGAAGTTCCGTGCGGTTTCGGCAATTGCCTCCTGCCCCAGGTCCAGGGCGATGCTGGCGAACGGTGTATTGCAGGACTGCTCCAGGGCAAAGGAGAAGTCGGCAGTGGTGCGCGCGGCACAGCCGCCGCGGGCAAAGTTCGGCAGCCCGATCGCGGTGCCGGGCAGCGGCAGCACCGCAGGGTTGGGCAGTTCACTGTCAGCGGTGTACTGGCCGGACTCCAAGGCAGCAACGGTATCGATGATCTTGAAGACCGAGCCGGGGGCCAGCAACTCGTCCGTGGCTGGGTTGGCGTAGGGAGAGAGCCCCGGAACCTGCTGCAGGTCTTCCATGTTCTGGACCACGGCGGCGGTGTTGTGGCCGGCCAGCAGGTTCGTGTCGTAGCTGGGTTTGGAGACCATGGCCAGGATGTCCCCGGTCTTGGGGTCCAGCGCCACGATGGAACCGGACTGGCCGTCCGGTATCAGGTCGTAGGCCAGCTGCTGCAGCTGCGGATCGATGGTCAGCTCCACCGACGCACCTTGTCCCTGCGTGCCGGAGAGCAGCTGGATGATGCGGTCGTAGAATAGCTCGCCGCTGGTACCGGCGAGGTGGTCGTTGAGCGCCGCTTCCAGTTTTGTGGAACCGTACACCAGCGAATAGAACCCGGTCAGCGACGAGTAGAGTTCCGGCTGGTTGTACACCCGCTGGTACTCGAATTCCCCGTCGGAGGGGACCGACTCGGCGATCGGCCGGCCGTCCACCAGAATCGCGCCGCGGTTGCCGCCGAACTGCTGGTACAGCCCGCGGCTGTTCCAGTCATTCTGGTTGAGGTCTTCCGCCTCGAAGAACTGGACGTAGGTCAGCGAGCCCAGGATGAGCGCAAACATGGCCATGGCCACGACCCATGAACTGCGGATTGCCTGGTTCATGATGCGCCCACCTCCTGGGTCTTGCTGGTTGAATGTGCCGGATCGGTGCGTTTCCTGTTCCGTTCCGTGGCCGGCGGGACGAGCTCATCCACGGGTCCGGTTGCTATCGGCCTTCGGGATGCATCGGAAATGAGCAGCAGCAGGGCCACGATGATCCAGTTGGCCAGCAGCGAGGAACCGCCGGCGGCCATGAAAGGGGTGGTGAGGCCGGTCAGCGGGATCAGCCGTGTGACGCCGCCGATGACGACGAAGCACTGCAATGCCAGAGTGAAGGAGAGCCCGCAGGCCAGCAGCTTTCCGAAGGCATCGCGGGTCCCCAGCGCGGCGCGGAACCCCCGGCTGATCAGCAGCAGGTAAAGAAGCACGATGGCGAACAGCCCGATCAGGCCCAGTTCCTCGCCGAGGGCGGCGATAATCATGTCGCTGTTGGCGTAGGCAACCAAATCCGGACGGCCCTCGCCCAGGCCCGTTCCGGTGAGGCCGCCGCTGGCCAGGCCGAAGAGCCCCTGGACGATCTGTCCGCTGCCGCCGGGATTGCGGTTGTAGACGTCCGGGCTGAACGCATTCCACCAGCTGTCGAAACGCAGCATGACGTGCGGGAACAGCTGCAGCGCGATGAAACCGCCGAGGCCGATCATGGCCAGGCCGATCAGGATCCAGCTCACCCGGCTGGTGGCGACATAGATCATGGCCATGAACAGGCCGAAGAAGAGAATGGAGGAGCCCAGGTCCCGCTGGAACACCAGGACGCCGATGCTCACCAGCCAGGCGGCCACCATCGGGCCGAGGTCCTGGAACCGGGGGAGCTGCAGCGGCCCCACCTTCTTGCCGGCCAGCAGGATCAGGTCCCGGTTAGTGGATAGATACCCCGCAAAGAATATAGCGAGGGTGATCTTCGCGATTTCGCCGGGCTGGAAGGAAGCGGAGCCGAACGTGACCCAGATCCGGGCGCCGTTGATCTCCGTGCCGAGGCCCGGAAGCAGCGGCATCACCAGCAGGACGGCGCTGACAATCAGCGAAATATAGGTGAACCGGCGCAGCATCCGATGGTCCTTCACCACCAGCAGCACGGCAATCGAGACGACGATGGCCACACCTGTCCAGAGCAGCTGCCGGGCAGCCGCATCCTGGCCCGTGGCAATGTCCAGCCGGTGGATCATGGTGAGTCCAAGGCCGTTCAGAGCGGTCACGATCGGAAGTATTACCGGATCAGCATATTTTGCCCGGAGCCGCAGGATGATGTGCACGGCCAGCGCCAGGGCCACGAGCGTGCCCGCCTGGAAGTAGAAGTCCGTGTCGAAGGCGCGCTCTTCGTCCAGCCCCACGATGATGTTGGAGCCGATGCCGACGGCCAGGGCCAGCACCAGCAGGAGCAGTTCGACGTTCCGGCGCGGCTTGGGGACGGTTTGGATATTACTCACGGGGTTGCCTCTCCGCAGACGGGCGGTGGGGTCGCGGCAGCGGGGGTGGACGCACCTTCGGCCGGAGAGGCCGGTGGGGGCGTCGGGGAAGGCGAGGGTGCTGCCGTCGGCCCGGCAGTGGGCGTAGCGGGGGGCGGCACCGTAGCCGGCGGACAGCTGACGGCGCGCATTTCGCGCCTGAGTTCCTCGACGATCTGCTGGGCATGCTCCAGGTCCCGGGCGGAGATCGTGCTCTCGAGGCGCTGGCGGTAGTCCTCGGGCAGGTTCGACACCGGGATGTCCTCGTAGACGGTGTCCACATGGGAGAGCTCGACCGGTCCAAGGGACTGGGAGACGCCGTTGAAGATGGCTACCCGGTTGTCCGATTCGGCCACGTAGTACCGGGTCTGGGTCCAGGAGTAGCCGAACCACATGACGGCAACCAGGATGAGGGTCATCAGGGCCAGGAAGCTGGGGATCAGCCAGCGCTTGATCCGCCGTTCCGGCAGCTCCGGTTCCTCCAGCGCTTCCTGGTCGGGCGCCTTGTGGGTCAGGAGCATGGCCGCCCGGCGCTCGGTGGAGCGCTGGGTGACGATCGGAATCTGGCCCGTTTCGGTCGCCAGCGCTGCGGCGCCGACGAGGATGTGGGGCCGGGTTGCCAGGTCCCGGCGAATAGCCTCGGCCCGTACGGTTCCGGTGACCGGTTCTGCTGCTGTTGCCTCGGCTGCGGCTACCCCGCCGGTGGCTGCCCCGTTCCCGGGAACGGGAGCGGGATCGGCGCCCCGTCCGGCGGGTGCAGCGGACGGCAACGTGTCGTCACCGTCCGGAGCGGCGCCGTCGTACCTGGGGGATACCGCGGCGGAAACGGCGGCAGGCACGGCGGCCGTGGGGACGGCACCGTCGCCGCGCACCGTGTCTCCATCGCCCTCGGGGGTGCCCAGCTCCGCTATCGCATCCGTTGCGGTCTCGTCCGCAGTCGCTTCTGCGACGTCGACGACGGCGATGGTGACGTTGTCCGGTGCGCCGCCGTCGAGCACCATCTCCACGAGGGTGTTGACGAGTTCGCGGCGGTCCGGGGTGTGCCGCACGATCTGCTCCACCTCGGTGTCCCGGACTACCGCGTTGAGACCGTCGGAGCAGAGCAGCCAGCGCTCTCCTGCCTCGGCTGCAAAACTGTGCAGGTCCAGTTCTGGGCTGGCATCCACATCGCCGAGCACGCGCATCAGCACATTCTTGTGCGGATGGATCTCCGCTTCCTCGGGACGGAGGCGGCCTTCGTCGATCAGTCGCTGCACGAAGGTGTGGTCGGTGCTGATCTGCTCGAAGACCCCGTTCTTCAGCCGGTAGGCACGGGAGTCCCCGATGTGCGCGAATTCGAGCCGGTTTCCCGACAGCAGGATTGCGGTGACCGTCGTTCCCATCCCGGCCAGGCGGGGATCGGTCTGCACCAGCTCGGACAGCAGGGAATTGGCAGTCTGGATTTCGTCGGCCAGGACGGTGCCGGCGTCGTCGTCGTAATCCTTGTGGTCCAGATGGACCAGATCCAGCACGGTCGATGCGGAGGCGACATCGCCGCCGGCGTGCCCGCCCATGCCATCCGCCACGACCGCCAGATAGCGGCCGACGTAGGCGGAGTCGTCATTCTTGGAGCGGATCTTGCCAACATCCGATCGCGCCGCATAATGCAGAACCAGGGCCACGCTAGGGCCTCAGCTCAATCACTGTCTTCCCGATCCGGATGGGAACGCCCAGTTCCACGGGAAGCGCCCGGGTCAGCTGCGTCCCGCCGAGGAACGTGCCGTTGGTGGAGCCGAGATCCTCGATGAACCAGCGGCTGCCTTGGGGGAAGAGCCGGGCGTGCCGGCCGGAGGCGTAGTCGTCTTCCAGGACCAGCGTGGCCTCCTGGGCACGGCCCAGGAGGACGGGGCTGGAGGCAAGGTCCAGGGTGGTGCCGGCCAGCGGGCCTTCGGTGACCACCAGCCGGCGGGCATGGAGCCGCTGCGGCGCCGTTTCCGGTCCTTCGTGGCTGCGCTCCTGCCGCGCACCCGGCGCGCCGGTGCGGCTGCGCTGGCCGATGGCCAGATCGCGGCGCAGGGCGCTGACGATGCTGATGACAAGCAGCCACAGCAGGATGAGGAAGCCGTAGCGTAGGGCCGTCAGGGTCAACTCACTGAGCACTAGCGCCCTCCTGATCGGACCGGCAGCAGCCGGAAGGTGATCCGGGTGCGGCCCATGGTGATGACGGAGCCGTCCGTCAGTTCGGACCGGTCCTGGATGCGGTGGCCGTTGACGAAGCTGCCGTTGGTGGAGCCCAGGTCGATGGCGCTGGAGACGCCGTTCTCTGTCCGGACCTCCAGATGCTTGCGTGAGACGCCCGTGTCGTCAACCATGATGTCCGCCTCGGAGGAGCGGCCGAGCACGATCGACGACGCATTCAGCGAATACCGCTGGCCGTTGATGTCCAGGACGGGCTGCAGCCGGGTGGGCTGGCGCGCTGGTGCCGTCGGGGCAGCCGGATGCCGCGGTTCGGCGTGGGCCTGGCCGGATTTCTCGGTGTGCGAGTCGATTTCAAACACCCCCGGGCGCAGGCTCGAATCCCGGGTGAAGGAGACCCTGACCGGCCCCTGGAGCATGTAGCCCTGGCTGTTGACGTGCCGGATGACGACGTCGCACAGCTCCTCGGCCAGGGCGGAGCCCCATTCCTTGGCCAGGGCAAAGTCCGAATCCGAGAGGCGTGCCTTGAAGACATTGGGGGCCAAGGTGCGGCCCTGCGACAGCGTGATGGAACGGTGGTCCAGTTCGCGGCGCAGGCGGCTGGCGATTTCGACGGGCTGGACCTGGGCTTTGGAACCGTGGGAGAAGGCGCCGCGGACAATCTTTTCGATGCTGCGTTCAACATTGTCCAGCAGACCCATGCACTGCCTCCTCACTGAATTCTGCGCTCTCGGGCGCTTGCTCTGTCCGTTGCTCTGTTCGTTGTTCGTTGCTCAATCCGGGCCACGCGTTCAGGTGCCCGGCGGATGGGTACAGGCACACGGAAATAAGGCCACACTTAATCCGATACTACTTGTACACCCCGCAAAAGGTTTCCAAGAGTTCTTGTGTGTAACGATTCGACTGGCCTGCAGGTTACCGTGCTGTGGTTTATTTCACAGTGCGGTTTTGCGGCCGGCAGGGTGCCCGGCAGGTTCGACGGCGGCGGCCCGCCACGGGTCGAATGCCGCGCCACTGCACGGATTTCGGTGGGCAGGACGGCGCGGTTCCGTGGGAGTGGACGGGCCGGAAGCGCCGGTTTGGGAATTTCGGAAAATGTTGGCTATGATGGATCTCGCTGTTCTTACCGGGAAGCAAATGCCGGACAGGGAAACCTGGGCGGGGCCGAACGGAATAAGGGCAAGCTGCGCGCGAGTGGCGGAACGGCAGACGCGCTGGCTTCAGGTGCCAGTGTCCGAAAGGGCGTGGGGGTTCAAATCCCCCCTCGCGCACGCAGAAAGCAGAACCCCGGTCTTCGGACCGGGGTTTTTGCGTTTCCGGGGTGGCTGACGCGGACGCCCAACCCGTAGTGTGCTGCTTATGCGGATCAAAATGTGCAGCATCCATGTCAAGGACCCGGCCGAAGCCTTCAAGTTCTATACCGAGGTCCTGGGCTTCGAAGAGCTCATGGCCATGCCGGAGTACTACCTCTATATAGTGCGCTCCGCGCAGGACCCCAACGGCACCGGCCTGCTGCTGGAGCCCAGCGACAACCCGATCGGCGCGGCGTACATGAATGGCGTGCACGACGCCGGCATGCCGGCGATCGTCTTCGGCGTGCCGGACGTGCGGGCCGAGTATGAGCGGCTGCGCGGCCTTGGCGTGAAATTCACCGCCGAGCCCGCGACGGACGAATCCGGCACACACGTGGTCTTTGACGACACCTGCGGCAACCTCATCCAGCTCCACCAGGACTGAGCCGCCAGCGGCAGGAGCTGCACAAATTCCGGGTGGGAGGGGGCGGCATGAAAGAATTTGCTGCGTGAACACCACCGTCGTTTCCCCGCAGCCGAAGCAGGTTCCCCTCTGGACCCCTCCGGAGGAGGCTTTTACCGAGTCGAACCTGGCCCGGTTCGCCGCGGCGAACGGCTACTCGGCCAGCAACTACGAGGAACTGCACCGCTGGTCCATCAGCCGGCGCGGCGATTTCTGGGCCGCGGTCTGGGACTTCGGCGGCGTGATCGGGGACCGCGGCGGACGGTCCGAAGTACTGCCGCCGGCCCAGGGCGCGTCCCGGCCCCAGGATGTGGACCCGAGCAGCCACATGTTCGGCACCGTGTGGTTCCCGGACGCACGGCTTAACGTGGCGGAGAACCTGCTGCGCGGCGACGATGCCCGCACCGCCGTGATCGCCGCGGACGAAACCGGCGCCCACACCACCCTCACGCTGCATGACCTGAAGCGTCGCGTCGCCGGGGCACAGCAAGGACTGCGCAGGCTCGGTGTGGGCCAGGGCGATGTGGTGGCGGGGGTGCTGCCCAATACCATTGACGCCTTGGTGGCCATGATCGCCTCGGTATCCCTCGGCGCGGCCTGGGCAGGCTGCTCGCCGGACTTCGGCGTGGCGGGCCTGGTGGACCGCATTGGTCAGGTGGCTCCGAAGGCGATCATCGCCGTCGACAGCTACGTCTACAACGGCAGGACCTTCCCGGTAGCGGAGAAGGTGGCGGCCGTCGTCGAGGCCCTGGAAGCGCCGGTGTCCGTCGTCGTATCCGGTACGGATTCCTGGGACAGCCAATTCGGTGACCTGGACGCGGAACTGACCTTCGAGCGCTTCCCGTTCGACAACCCGTTCCTGGTCATGTTCACCTCCGGCACCACCGGGCTGCCCAAGGCGATCGTGCACAGCAGCGGCGGCGTCCTGCTCCAGCACCTGAAGGAGCACGTGCTGCACGGGGACGTGCGCCCCGGCGACGTGCACTCCTGGTTCACCTCCACTGCCTGGATGATGTACGCCTGGGTGGTGTCCGTGCTGGCAGCGGAGGCCGCCGTCGTTCTGATCGACGGCACGCCGCTGCCCTGCAAGCCCCAGGACCGCACACAACTGGACTACGGGCACCTGTGGCGGATCGCCGAGGACGCCGGGATCACGCACTTCGGCACCAGCCCGCGTTATCTGACCTCCCTGATCGACGCCGGCTACAGCCCCCGGGAGCACCACGACCTGTCCGCGCTGCGCTCGGTGCTGTCCGCCGGTGCTCCGGTGTCCCCTGACCAGTACGACTGGGTGTACGCCAACATCAAGCAGGACCAGATCTTCGCATCCATCTGCGGCGGCACCGAAATCCACGGCTGCTTCATGCTCGGTTCGCCTGTTCATCCGGTGTACCGCGGGGAGATCAGCTGCCGGGCGCTGGGCCACGCCGTCAACGTGATGGATGACCGCAATGCGCCGCTGATCGGCGAGAAGGGGGACCTCGTCTGCACCGAGCCGTTCCCCAGCGCACCGCTGACCTTCCTGGGCGAGGGCGGCCGGAAGCGTTTCCACGACGCGTACTTCGCCGACCGGCCGGATATCTGGACCCACGGGGACCTGGCCGAAATCACCGAGCGGGGCACCGTGGTGGTCTACGGCCGCAGCGACACCACGCTCAACCCCAGCGGTGTGCGGATCGGCACGGCGGAGATCTACCGGGTGCTGGACCGGCGCCCGGAGATCGGGGAATCGCTTGTCTTCGGCTACACCCCGGAGAACGACGAGGAGATCGTGCTCTGCCTGGTCATGGCTCCCGGGCATGAGCTGACCGAGGAACTGGTGAAGGACATCCGGCAGGACATCCGCGTGCAGGCGTCGCCACGGCACATGCCCCAGCACGTCTTTGCGGTGAAGGCGATCCCATACACCCTCAATGGCAAGAAGGTGGAAAGCGCGGCCAAGGCCGCAGTGGCCGGCAAGCCGGTGAAGAACCTGGGCTCGCTGAGCAATCCGGAGTGCCTGGCGGAATTCGAGGGGTTGTTCGCATGAGTACGACGGCGGTACCCGGCGCCGGGCACACGGCAAGCCGGCACGCGCCCTGGGGCGCGCTGATCGGCATCGGCGAATTGAAGCCGGTCCGGAAGACCGAGGGCAAGACCACCATGGGCCTGCTGGCCGAAGCCGCCCGGCGGGCCGTGCAGGATTCGGGCCTGGCCAAGGACCGGATCGACGGACTGCTGGTGGGCCCGCAGGTGGGCGAAACCCCGCAGCACGTGCCGGCCACGGTGGCCGAATACCTGGGGCTGCGCCCGCGGATGTCCAACGTCGTGGACCTTGGCGGGGCCTCCGGGCCCGGCATGATCTGGCGCGCTGCCGCGGCCATCAACGCCGGCATGGCCACCGCGGTGCTCTGCGTGCTGGGCAACCACCGCAACCCGGTACCGCCGCGCTCGCCCAACCGCAATCCCATCCGGGAGTTCGACGTGCCCTTCGGCGCCTCCGGGGCCAACACGGCCTACGCGCTGCTCAAGCAGCGGCACATGGCGGACTACGGCACCACCACGGAGGACTTCGCCGAACTGGCGGCGATTTCCCGGGCCAATGCCCAGCTGAATCCGGAGGCCATCTTCTACGGCAAACCGGCGACGACGGCGGACATCCTCGCCTCGCCGATGGTCGCCGATCCGCTGCACCTGCTGGAGATCGTCATGCCGGTGGCGGGTGCGGACGCCGTCGTTGTGGTCAGTCCGGACCTGGCCGGGCAGCTGGACCTGCCGCACGATCCGGTGTACTTGCTGGGTGCCGGCGAGATGGTGACCCACCGGGCGATGAGCCAGGCGCCGAGCCTGACCAGCGGACCGCTGAAGCCGTCCATGGAGCAGGCTTTCGCGCAGTCCGGCGTCGCCGCGCAGGAGCTGGACCTGCTGTCCCTTTACGACTGCTACACCGTCATGGTGGCCATCACGCTGGAGGACGCCGGGCTCTGCCCGCCGGGGCAGTTCGCCCGCTGGGTCAAGGACCACGACCTGTCCCACGCCGGGGACTTCCCGCTGAACACGCACGGCGGTCAGCTGGGCTTCGGCCAGGCGGACCTGGCCGGCGGCATGAGCCACGTGGTGGAGGCCGTGCGGCAGCTGCGTGGCACGGCCGCCGGCCGGCAGATCCGCGACGCCCGGACTGCCCTGGTGACGGGCAACGGCGCGACCATGAGCGAGGCCGTAGCCCTGGTGCTGGGGGCAGCCCAGTGATGCGGGGAGAGGACCAGGAATGCAGGTAGACCCGAGGACCCTCACCGTCCCGGCGCCCACGCCCACGGGCGAGACCGAGGCCTTCTGGGAGGCCTGCCGCCGGAAGGAATTCGCCCTCCAGTACTGTACGGACTGCGGCCGCTGGGTCTTCTACCCGCGTGCCGCCTGTCCGTTCTGCTGGAGCCCGGCCCTGGAATGGCGCCAGGCTTCCGGCACCGGAGCCGTCCGGAGTTTCACCGTGGTGCACAAGCCAGGCCACCCCGGTTGGGCCGCGGCCGCGCCGTATACCGTCGCAGTAATATCTCTGGCCGAGGGCCCCACCATGCTTACCGCGCTGGTGGGGATCGCCCCGGAAGACGTGCGGGTGGGCCTGCCGGTGCGGGTGGAATTTATGCGAGTAGGAGAATATATGCTTCCGTTCTTTACCCCCTCCGAAGCGCAGGCCGCATGAGCGCGTACCTGCTCGACGGCGTCCGCGTTCCCTTCGGCAAGCTCGGCGGCGCGCTCTCGGCCATCCCCACGCTCGACCTCGGCGCGCTGCCCGTGGCGGAGCTTATCCGCCGGCACCCCGCGGCCCGCACGCCGGACGCCGCCCTGATGGGCGTCGTCGTACAGTCCGGGCTGGGCCAGAATCCCGGCAGGATCGCCGCCCTGCGCGGCGGCGTGGCACCGACGACGCCGGGAATCACCCTGAACAGCGTCTGCCTGGCCAGTCTCGAGGCCGTCTGTGATGCCTCCCGGCGGATCGCCTTCGGTGAGGGCGGCACCTATCTGGTGGGCGGCTTCGACTCGATGTCGCAGGCCCCGCGGGAGACCATGCTGCGCGACGGGCTGGAATGCGCCATCACCGGTGAATCCATGGGCGTGGTCTCCGACGAGGCCAACCGAGAGCTGGGCATCAGCCGCGAGGACCAGGATGACTGGGCCCACCTGTCCCACCAGCGCGCCCTGGCCGCGCGTGAGTTCCTGCAGCAGCATGAACTGGTGGCAGTGGAAACTCCAGCGGGCCGGCACGAGTATGACGAGGGCGTCCGGGAGTCGTCCGACCGCGCCGCGCTGTCCGGACTGCGCTCTGCCTTCACGGCGGACGGCACCCTGAGCGCGGGCAACTCCTCGCAGATGGCCGACGGCGCCAGCGCCGGCCTGGTGGTCAGCGACGGCGTGCTGGAGGACCTGGGTCATTTGCCGCTGGGGCGGATCGTGGACTGGGCCGTTGTGGCCGGGCCGGACACCAGCCTGCACCTCAAGCCGGCCGAGGCTATCCGCCGGGTGCTGGAGCGGCAGCAGCTCAAGGCCGCCGACGTCGATGTCTACGAGATCAACGAGGCCTTCGCCGGCGTCACCCTGGCCACGATGCGCAATCTGGGTCTGCCCGCGGACGTGGTCAACGTCAACGGGGGTGCGGTGGCGATGGGACATCCGCTGGGCGCCAGCGGGTTCCGGCTGCTGCTGACCGCGGCCCTGGCATTGCGGGAGCGCGGCGGCCGGCGGGCCATCGCCTCCCTCTGCGGTGGAGGCGGGCAGGGCCTGGCCGTGCTGCTTGAGACCGTGGACTGAGTGCGGGGGCCTGAGTGGCGTGGACTGACTTTCCCGGGTAGCAGCAGCTGACCAAGGGTCACTTCGCGGTGGTAAGTCCGGTTGGGAGCAACGCGAACTGACCATTGGTCATCCTGGGAGCAACCTGAATTGACCCTTGGTCGATTCGCACGGACGGGTGGCAACCTTCTTCAATGCACTCTCGCGCAGCTCCCTGTCGATAACCGAGGTGGAGCCGTGCACATTGGCAACAATGGGTGGCATACGCAGCCCTTCGCCCTTGCCGGAACCGTTTTCCGACTCCGCTTTTGCAGTCAAGGCGGCCCTTGAGCAGGGGATCAGCAGTCAGCGGCTCCGTGCCGCAGACCTTGAAGTCCCTGCCCGGGGAGCGAGGTTTCCGGGCGGCAATCCGACCCTCCGTGATAGGTGTGCCGTCCACGTTGCCGTAGTGCCGGATGCCGTGGCCAGCCACAGTACTGCTGCCATGCTGTGGGAGCTCCATCTGCCGCTGAGCCTGAAACGGTCCCTGATGATCCATCTGACCCGGCAGCCGCCGCACCGCGCGGTCCGGCGGACCGGCGTCGTCGGGCATGTGCTCACCCTCCACCCGGAGGACGTCGTTGACGGCAAGCACTTCGCAGCCACTTCGCCGCTGCGGACCTGGTATGACCTGGCGAGTCTGCTCCCGTTGGACGACCTGGTCTACGTCGGGGATCAGTTGGTGCGGCGCCGGAATCCATATTCGGCCATCGAGCAGATGACCGCCTTGCTTGAGCGGATGTCCGGCCAGCCAGGTGTGGCCAGGGCACGCCGTGCCATGGAATGGGTGCGGTCCAACACGGACTCTGCAAAGGAAACGGAACTGCGCCTGGCACTGGTCCGGGCGGGCCTTCCGGAACCCGAGATCAATGCCGGGATCTTTGACGAGCACGGTCTGCATGTGGAAACTCCGGACATGATGTACCGCGAGTACAAGATCGTTCTGCAGTACGACGGAGGACACCACATCACCGAAGATCAGCGCCGTTACGATATCGGCCGGGACGAGGACGCGCAGGATCTGGGCTGGAGGGTACTCAAGTTCACGCAAATGGATCTCGATACCCGGGACTCGAGCGGCCTGCAACGGGCTGTTGTCCGGGTCGGGAACGCGCTGCGGGAGCGCGGCTGGCGTCCCTGAACGGGGCGAAAAGGGTCTGCGAAATCCATTGGGCAGGCTCGGAGCAACGGGAACTGACCAATGGGCGCCAGGCAGAGCCGGACTTCCGGGGACGGTGCAAAGCCCACCATATTTTCCCAAGCTGCCTCCGGTAGTCAGGGTCCATGGCACCCATCACAGTGAACCATTCGGGTACGGGTTACGTTTTCAGTTCAGGGAGGAGGGACCATGACGGACGGCCAGGCGGACCTGCTCAAAGCCCTGCATGATGAGCATGCGGCGGCGCTCTGGCGTTACGTGGTCCGCCTGACTGGAGATGAACAATTTGCCCAGGATGTTGTCCAGGAAACGCTGCTGCGGGCCTGGAAACGGCCGGAGGTGCTGGACCAATCGGAGAGCAATTCCCGTGCCTGGCTGTACACCGTGGCACGGAACCTCGTCATCGACGACCGCCGGAGTTCGCGCTGGCGCCGCGAGTACGGGACGGATGAGATTCCCGAAGGCGCCGCCGGCGGACACGACGGCGACCGGACCGACGCGGTACTGGACTCCTGGCTGGTCACGGAGGCATTGAGTGAACTGACGGAGGACCACCGCACGGTGATCGTCCTGGCCTATTACGGCGGAAAGTCCATCGCGGACATGGCTGCCCAGCTTCAGCTGCCTCCCGGCACCGTCAAATCAAGACTGCACTACGGATTGCGGGCCCTGCGGCTCGCGCTTCAGGAAAGGGGTGTCACCAGCCCGTGAGTGTTTCTGCCAGCCATCCGGCGGACCCCTACCGTGAGTGGGATGCCGCCTACGTCCTCGGGGGGCTCTCGCCTGCCGAGAGGCGCGAGTACGAGCGCCATCTGGCGGAGTGCGATGCGTGCTCCGCCGAGGTGGCCGGGCTCGCAGGGATGGGTGGTTTGCTGGCGTCGGTGCCGCGGGAGCATGCGCTTGCACTGGTGCACGACGCCGGCCCTGGCACCAAGGAGGCGGAGGCACCAAGCATGCTGCCGGGACTGCTGGAGGCAGCGCGCAAGGCGCGCCGCTGGGCACGGATCCGGTTGGCCGCCGTCGTTGCCGGTGTGGCGGCTGCGGCGGCGGCGCTGGCGCTGTTCCTGCCGGTCGTCTTCGGCGGAACGGAGGCACCGGTGGAGCCCGCGGGCACCCGGGTGGCCCTGCAGCAGGTGATGCCGAGCACGGTGACGGCTGAAGCCGTGCTGTTCGAGGAGGAATGGGGAACCCGGATCGATGTGCACTGCACCTACCAGCAGCTGGCGTCGCCGACGAACCCCAGCGGTGAGCCGTCCACGGGCTATGCCTCGAAGTATGAGTATGCGCTGTTCGTGACGGACACCGACGGTGAGACCACTATGGTGGCGACCTGGATGGCTGCGCCGGGCACTTACATGGTGCCGACCGGAACCACAGGCGCCACCATCGACCAGATCCAGTCCCTCGAAGTCCGGCTGATGCCCACGGAGGCAGTCGTCCTGCACGCCGCCCTGTAGGAGCGGAATTGAACCAGGTGCAGAATTAACCCTGTGAAGCCCTTCCTGCTGTTGGCCTCCCGGGCCGAGGATGCCGCCGCGGACGATGAATACCGTGCCTACCTGCGCTACGGCGGTCTGGAACCCGGACAGCTGCACCGCGTCAGGATGGAGACCGGTCCGCTGCCGCAGATCGACCTGGACCGCTATTCCGGCATCATCGTCGGCGGCAGCCCCTTCACCTCCAGCGATCCCGAAGCGGAGAAAAGCCCCGCCCAGCACCGGGTGGAGCGGGAGCTGGCCGTCCTGCTGGACCGGGTCGTCGCGGAGGACTTCCCGTTCCTGGGCGCGTGCTACGGCGTCGGAACCCTTGGCGCGCACCAGGGTGCAGTGATCGACCGCACCTACGGCGAACCGCTCGGGGCGGTGACGATCAAGCTGACCGAGGATGGCCTCCTGGACCCGGTGCTGCGCGGACTGCCGGAACGGTTCGAGGCCTTCGTCGGGCACAAGGAAGCGTGCTCGGTCCTGCCGCCCAACGCCGTGCTGCTGGCGTGGTCCGCTGCCTGCCCGGTGCAGATGTTCCGGATCCGCAGCAACCTCTACGCCACCCAGTTCCACCCGGAGCTGGACATCGACGGCTTCATGACCCGTGTGGAGATCTACAAGCATTACGGCTATTTCCCACCGGAGACCGCCGGTTCCCTGGTGGAGCAGGCCCGCGCGACCGGCGTGACGGAAACGCCGACGCTGATCATGCGCAACTTCGTGGAGCGTTACGCCCGGTAGGCCCGGCAGGAACTACAGCCCCTTACCGCCCGTCACCGGGACCACCGCACCGGACACATAGCTGGCCCCGGGTTCGGCCAGGAACACGTAGGCCGCCGCGAGTTCGGCCGGCTGGCCGGCCCGTCCCAGCGGTGTGTCCTGGCCGAACTTCGGCAGTTTGTCCGGCCAGTCGGTGGCCGGAATCAGCGGTGTCCAGATTGGACCCGGAGCCACGGCATTGACCCGGATACCCTTCTCCCCGAGCTGCTGCGCCAGCGCCTTGGTGAAGGCCACCTGCGCGGCCTTGGTCATGGCGTAGTCGATCAGCCCCGGGGACGGATTGAAGGCCTGGATGGAAGAGGTGGTGATGATCGACGACCCCGGCTTCAGGTGCGGAATGGCGGCCCGCGCCACCCACATCACGCCGTAGAGGTTGGTCTTGAAGACCCGGTCGAACTCCTCCGTGGGCAGGTTTTCCAGTCCCTCGCGATCCTGCTGGTACGCGGCGTTGAGCACCACGATATCCAGCCGGCCAAGCTCCCGGACGGCCCGGTCCACCAGCTCGCTGCAGTACTGCTCCTGCCGGACGTCGCCCGGGACCAGCACGGCCTTGCGGCCGGCCTTTTCCACCCAGTCGGCGGTGGTCCTGGCGTCTTCCTCCTCCTGGGGCAGGTAGGAAAGCACGACGTCGGCGCCTTCCCGTGCGTAGGCAATGGCCACCGCCCGTCCGATGCCGGAATCGCCGCCGGTGATCAGGGCGACCTTGTCCGCCAGCTTGCCGGAGCCGACGTAGCTTTCCTCGCCGTGGTCCGGCTCGGGTGTGGTTTCCCCGGTCAGGCCCGGCTGTTCCTGGGTCTGCTTGGGGAAGCCTTCCTGGTGGTGCTTGGTTGTGGGGTCCTCGCTCATGACGCCTTCTTCGCCGGCTTCTTTTCCGGCTTAGCTACCTTGGCCGTCGGCGTCATGTTCTCCGCGTTGACCATCCAGGCGTACTGCTCCAGCTTCTCGATGAAGCCGTGGAGGATGTCCGCCGTTACCGGGTCCTCTTCGTCAACCTGGTCATGGACGTCACGCATGGTCTTGACCGTGCCCTCCAGCAGCTCCACGACCAGTCCCACGGTGTCCTTGGTGTCCACCAGTCCCATGGGGAAGGGCTCCAGGCTGGTGGTCTTGGCGATGGTTTCGCTGCGGCCGTCCGGCACAGCATGGAGCGCCCGCATGCGCTCGGCCAGCTGGTCCGTGAAGATTCGCGCGTCCGCGATGATTTCGTCCAGTTGCAGGTGGAGGTCGCGGAAGTTCTTGCCGACCACGTTCCAGTGCGCCTGCTTGCCTTGCAGATGCAGTTCGATCAGGTCCGCCAGGACAGCCTGCAGGTTATCGCCCAGGGTCTTCGATGCTTTCATGGATCCTCCTAGCTTGCAGCCGACAGTGCATTTCCCGCGCCCGGAACTCCTTGAGCCGGCACGGTTCCTGCAACATTATCAGTAAACTTACTAAAGAGGTCCAGAGTCATTGCAACGGCTGTGGGCCGTTTGTAGCCTTGAAGTGGAGCCAAGCATTCGGCCTCTAGGTCCGTTTCACCCGACGCACCCTGCGTCCTGTAATGGTGAGGAGAACCATCATGGCAACAGTCCAGGAATCAATTGATGTAGCAGTTCCGGTATCCACCGCCTACAACCAGTGGACGCAGTTCGAATCATTCCCGCGTTTCATGGAGGGCGTTGAATCCGTGACACAGGTGGACGATACGCATAACCACTGGAAGACCCGGATTGGCGGTGTGGAGAAGGAATTCGACACTGAGATCACCGACCAGCGTCCGGACGAACGCATCGCCTGGCGCTCCATCGGTGGAGTCAACCAAGCGGGCAGGGTCACCTTCGACAAGGTCGACGCCGGGCACACCCGGGTGAATGTGCAGTTCGAATGGGATCCGGAGACCTTCAAGGAGAAGGTGGGGTCCGTCGTCGGAATGGACAACCGCCAGGTCCACCAGGATCTGGAGCGGTTCAAAGAATTCATCGAGGGCCGCGGCGGCGAAACCGGCGCCTGGCGCGAGGAAGTTACGACGGAAGGTAAGCACACCGGCGGAGTTGCCGCTCCCGCAGCGGCCGGAACCACCGAACCGGGAACCACCGACGCCGGAACCACTCCGGGCGGAGCGACGGCCGGAACCGGGAACTTCGATACCGAGGTTGACACGGCGACCACCGCTGAACCGACCTTCCCCGAGGGCGACGCCGGAACCACCGGAGTGCGCAGCGAATTCGGCAGCACCACCTACGGCAGCAGGGAAAACTACGAGGAAGGTGTCCGCAACGACGGGACCGAGGTCGGCACCCCTGCCGACGTGACCTACCCCACCAGCGCTGCTGGCACCGGACCGGGAGCCGGAGCTGCCGGACTCGGATCCGAGGGAACCCGCTATGAGAACCGGGACACGGTCGACAGGCGGGACGAGGACACTTACGCGGACAATCCGGAGAGGTCGCCGGAGAAGTCAGGACTCAAGGACCCGATGCAGGACGCTGCACCCGAGGACGTGGCCGCCCGCGGCGGCGAGTACCCGATGGATCCCGACTCCGTGCTGCGCGAGGATGTCCCTGACAGCGAGCTGCTCGAAGGAAAGGACCGGGGCGGACGCGCCGGAGGGCTCGGCTCCACCATGGGTGCAGCCCTGGGCGGAGTTGCCGGTGGCGGCAGCAGCAAGGCAGCTGATGCGGACCGCGATGAAGACAGCAACCGCACTGAAGGCGCCGACGTTGGCAAGCGGGGCGAGGGTCCGGAGACCGGAGATCCGAAGTTCGGCGGGGACCAGAACCTCGGCGATGCCGCGACGGGATACCCGGAAACCGGCAACCCGGAGGTGGACGAAGCCGCCCGCCGCGACCGGGCCGTGAACGACCCGGCCGCGGATGATCCCATCCGCGGCGAAACGACGCTGCGGGACAGCCGCCGGTCCGACGGCGTGCTTGACGAAAGCGGCGAGGACCGGCCGGGCAACATCTGAGGCGGGGAACATCTGAGGTATGGCTGGCCGGGGCGGCGGGCATGATGGCCCGCCGCCCCGGTATGCGTCCGCACTAGCCCTTGGAGCCGGTGGTCGCGATGCCTGCCACGAAATGCCGCTGCGCCAGGAAGAACAGCACGATCATCGGGATGGTCGTGATGACGCTGGCTGTCACGATGATTTCCCACTGCATTTCGCCGCCGAAACCGAACTGGTCCACCAAGGACTTGAGCCCGCGGGGAATCGTGAAGGTGGAGCTGTCCCGCAGGTAGATCAGCGGCCGCATCAGGTCCGTCCAAGCCACCTGGAACTCGAACACCAGGGTAACGATCAGCGCCGGCCGGCACAGCGGGACGGCGATCCGGGTGAATAGCTGCCAGTTGTTGGCGCCGTCGATCCGCGCCGCTTCGAACAGTTCCCGGGGCAGGCCCAGGAAGAACTGGCGGAGCAGGAAGATATAGAACGCGCTGCCGAAGAGGTTGCCGGCCCACAGCGGAACCAGAGTACCCACAAAACCCAGGCTGTCCCAGATCAGGAACTGGGGAATCATGGTCACCGCGCCGGGCAGCATCATGGTGGCCAGTACGACGCCGAACAGGACGTTGCGGCCCCTGAACCGGAAGAAGGCGAACCCCCAGGCCACCATCGCACTGCTGAGCGTGACCGCCACCGCGGCAAGCACAGTCACCAGCGCGGTATTGGCCAGCCACAGCGCCAGCGGTGCTTCCTCCCATACGCTCAGGTAGTTCTCCAGCGTAACGGTGTCCGGTATGAGTTTGTTGTCGAAGACCTCAGCGCGCGGCTTGAAGGATGCGCTGACCAGCCAGATCAGCGGGTAAGTGAAGAGCAGCGTGGCCAGGCCCAGTGCACCCCAGGTCAGCAGCCGCGCCGGCAGGGACTGAGGGAACCGCCGGCGCGGAACCGGTGGAACCTCCGGTGCGGATCCCGCTTCCGGTCCTGGTCCGGGCAGCCCGTTCTCAGGCAACTGCCCGGACAGCTCCGAGGCTCCGGTCCGGGCCGTCAACGCTGTGCCCCTTCGTAGTAGACCAGCCGTCGGCTGACCAGGAACTGGACGGCCGTGGCGGCCATGATGATGGCGAACAGGAGCCAGGCCAGGGCCGACGCGTAGCCCATGTGCAGGAACTCGAAGGCCTGCCGGAAGATGTAGATGGAGTAGAACAGCGCCGCATCATTGCCATACGTCTGGTTGCCGGCTCCGAAGAAGGCCGTGTAGGCCTCGGTGAAGGTCTGGAACGCCGCAATGGAGTTGACAATGAAGATGAAGAACAGGGTGCCACTGATCATGGGGATGGTGATGCGCGTAGTCCTCTGCCACGAGTTCGCCCCGTCCACCCGGGCGGCATCGTAGAGCTCCGCAGGGACGTTACGCAACGCTGCCAGCAGGATGATGATCGAGGAACCCAGTGTCCACAGGCTCATCAGGATCAGGCCGGGCTGGACCCACGCCGGATCGGTGGTCCAGGCTGGCCCCTGGATCCCGAACCAGCCCAGCACCGTGTTCACCAGTCCGTTCTGCCCGTTGAAGAGCAGCAGCAGCAGGACGCCGACGGCCACCGGCGGGGTCATATTCGGCAGGTAGAACACGGTGCGGAAGAAGCCGGACGCCCGTCCTACCCGGTTGAGCAGCAGTGCCAGCGCCAGCGAGACGATGACATGCAGCGGAACGGACACCAGCGTGTAATAGAGCGTGTTGCCCAGTGCAGTGCGGACCTGCGGATCCTGGGCCAGCTGCGCGTAGTTCCCGAAGCCGATGAAGTTCGGGTCATTGATGACGTCGTAATCGGTCAGGGACAGGTAGCCGCTGTAGAGGATCGGCCAGGCCGTGAAGACGAGCATGCCGATGATCCATGGACTGATGAAGAGCCAGGCGGCCCGGGTGTTGGCCCTGGCCGCTCTGTTCTTCCGGCGAACCGGAGCTAAGGACACGGTCCTAGCTCTTCCCGTCCCAGGCGGCCCACGCGGTGTCCAGGGCCTGCTGGGCCTCGGTCTGCGCCTGGGCCATCGCCTCAGGGGGTTCCTGCTGGCCCAGCAGCACGCGGTTCACCGCGGACTGCCAAGCTGCCTTGAACTCGGCATCGGCCGGATTGGCGGGCAGCACGAAAGAGTTGTCATTGGCCTCGTAGGTGGCCTGCATTCCCCGGTACCAGTTGCTGTCGCCGGACTCTTCGACGAATTCGTCGCGAATGGCCTGGTCGGCGGCGGCGTTGCCGGTGAAGAGCCCGGTGAAGGGATGCCCCTCCGACCGCTGCTTGTCTGCGCGGGCCAGGGCGGCCTGCATCCAGGCGTCCTGCGAGGTCATGTGTTTCAGGAAGCGGCAGGCGGCCTGCGGGTTGGCGCTGTTGGCCGGGATGGCCCAGGCGGAACCGGTGGCATAGCTCATCGGCTCGCCCTCCTGGGTCTTCAGCGTGGTGAAGTCCACCGGTGCGTCCGGGGAAACATCGCTGAGGATGTTGACGTACCACTGCTCCATAGGCATGGCGCCGAGCGTGCCGGAGGCGAATTGGTTGCCGGAACCGAAGAAGTCGGCCGAATCCTTGAAGGCCTTCACGGCGCTGTAGCCGCCTTGGTCCGCATAGACGCCCGCGGCGAATTCCAGCGCCTCCACGGCCTCCGGGGAATCCAGCTGCGCCGTCCGGCCGTCTTCGGACAGCAGGGATCCGCCGTTGGCATGGACCCAGAGCGGCAAGAACTCCGGCAGCTTGCTGTCGAAGCCGATCACGGCCGGCTGCCCGCCGTTGCTGCTGTGCAGTTGTGCGGAGGCTTCGCTGATGCGAGTCCAGTCGGAGCCGTCCACATCCTCCAGGCCGAGCCCTGCCTGGCCCAGCAGCTGGGTATTGGCCATCAGGATCTGGACCTGGTTGAATTCCGGAACGCCGTAGACCTGGTCCTCGAAGGTGACTTGCTGGATGGCCGGCTGCCGGAAGTCGTCCAGATTGATGCCCTCGGCATCGATGCATTGGTTCAGGGGCATGATGGCGCCGCGGGAGGCGAAAGTGCCCAGCTGCTCGCGGTCGGCATAGATCAGCCCGGGCGGGTTGCCGCTGGCGAAGGAGGACAGGAACTGCTGGATGTCGAGTTCGCCCTCGACCAGGTTGATGTCCACTCCCTGCAGTTGCGCCGACGCGTGGTCGAACCTGACGGAAGCAACCTCGTCGCCGGTGCCGAACCCCATGACCTGCAGCTCGCCGGAGAGCTCAGCCTCCGGATCAAAGGTTGCAGTGGAGGTGCTCTGCCCGCCACCCGTTCCGGTGGCGCAGCCTGCCACCAGGGCCGCAGCTGCTGCCCCGGCGGCGGTGCCGAGCAGCCGACCTGTCGATTTCGATCGCATCGTCTTTCCTGCCTTCGTGGTCAATACCTCTCGTAGCACTATAGGCAGGACTGACGCTCAATTAATGGATCCATCCACGCTGCTCGCGCGGTCCGCAGGCATGCCGTCCGCACTGAGGATGACCCCGCTGGCCGGCAGGGCGGGAATCCGCCGCAGGCTGATGCTCAGGTCCTGGGTGGGCAGCGCCAGCCGCGCCTCCGCAAGCAGCCGCACGGCGGTTTCCAGCAGGCCGACCGTAATGTCCTCGCCGGGACAACGGTGGCCGGAAGCAGGGTCTCCGCCACCCTGGGGCACCAGGTTGTGGGACGTGATCCGTTCTGTGCGGAACCGTTCCGGACGGAAGCTGCCAGGATGGCTCCACAGCCGCGGATCGTGGTTGGTGCCGTACAGGTCCAGCATCACCCAGGTGCCCGCCGGCAGTTCCTCCCCGTCCCATTCGAACGGCCGCAGGGCCACTCCGGCCATGAACGGGAAGAACGGATAGAAGCGCCGGACTTCGTTGACGAAATTGGTCAGCTCCCCCAGCTCCCCGGCCCGGAACCTGTCGGCCCACTGCGGCTGCTGCTCCAGTGCGACGGCGGCGAACACCACGAAGCGGCCAATGGCCACGATCGGCCGGAGCAGGTTGATCAGTTCGACGGCGGCGTCCCCGGCATCCAGCGGCCGTCCCGCCTCGTCGGTGAAGGTGGCGAGGGTACCCAGGGGTGTGTCCGGCGTCGTACCGGCACCGGCTTTGAGGCGCATGTCCTCGATCAGTCCGCGCGCCCAGCGTTCCGTCCGGTGCCGGTGCAGCCGCGCCATGAGGTTCGCCGGGCCGACGCTGCCGGCGTTCTCCACCATCGCGCCGAATTCGCGTGCCCTCGCGGCGACATTCTGGCCCTCCGGATCGATCCCCGCCCACCGCATGCCGGCGCGGGTCAGCAGCACAATCAGCTCCTTCTGGAGCACCACGCTGGAACGGCTCTTCCACTGCTGCAGTGCGCTGTGCCATTCCTCCTCGAAGATCTCGGCCAGCCGCCGGCTCGCGTCCGCGCCGGCCATGGCTAAGAAGAGCGATTTGCGGTGCCGGTGTGCCGCCCCGTCGAGCATCTGGACGCTGCCCTCGTCCTGCAGCAGCCGCCCGGCCGACCGCGGGACGGCACCCACCCGGGTGAAGGCGCCCGGCGCGTAGAAGAGCGCGGCAGCGGCCTCGCCCCGCATGCAGAGCAGCGGCCGGAACATGAGGCGGGTCCGGAAGGCGTCCACCCCCAGGCGGTCGCAGTGCCAGCCGATGAACGCGTAGCCGCGGTGCAGGAAGGACGCACTGGCGTCCGGCCGCTTCAGTGCCGGGATCACGGGCGGTCCAGGTTTCGCGTGGCCGGACCCTCAAGCAGTTCGCCCTCGGCGCTGAAGCGGGAGCCGTGCAGCGGGCAGTCCCAGGACCGCTCGGCGTCGTTCCAGCCGAGGACCCCGCCCAGGTGGGTGCAGATGGCCGAGACCCGGTGCGTGGCGCCGTCGACGGTGCACACGCCGACGGGACGCGCCTTCGCCCGGGTCACCACCCCCTGGCCCTCGGGCGGGTGCACATCGTGAGTGCGGGCCAAGCCGCCCAGCCAGCCGCTGAGCAGCTCCACCGCCACCTCCGCGTTGGTCTCGGCCGTGGACAGGGCATCCTGGGGGCTGACCCGTCCCTTGTACAGGATCTTGGCCCATTCATTGTCGCCACCCAGGATGTCGGCCGAGAGCGCCAGCGCGGCGGCGACGCCGTTGGTCATGCCCCATTTATGGAAGCCGGTGGCCACGTGGATCCGGCCGCTGCGCCCGGTGGCCGAGGGGACCGGGATCGGGCCGACGTACGGCAGCGCTCCGGCCGGCTGGTAGTCCTGTGCGGACCACTCATGGGTGGCCTCGGCACCGGGGAAATGCTGGTGCGTCCAGCGTTCGATGTCCTCCAGCAGGCCGCGGGTGTGGGCGTGGCGGCCGACCGGGTGACCGTTGCCGCCGACAATCAGATACTCCGGGGCGGGCGCAGCGGGACCTGTTTCCTCGGCACCGCCGGCGCCTTCGCCTTCACCGGGATGTTCGACGATGTTGGCCGGGTAGGTGCGCAGTGTGCGCCCCGGCGAGTCGATGGAGAGGTACATGCCCTGCGGGAGTGCTTTTTGACCGGAGAGCAGTTCGGTCTTGAACGCCATGGCGTAGGAGCGGCCGGGCTTCAGCAGGGCGAAGTGGCCGCCGCGGTTCAGGATCGGCGTGCCGGTGGCGAGCACTAGTTCCGCGCCGGTGACCTTGCCAAGGTCCGTCCTGACGCCTACCGGAGTGCCGGCGTCGACATGGCGGACCCGCAGGTTTTCGACGACGATCCCGCCGCGGGAGCGCAGCTCCGCCACCGCCGCGGTCAGATAGTCCATCGGGTTGAACTGGGCCTGGTCCGGCAGGCGGACAGCCCCGGTGACATCGAACGGCAGCTCGGTGTCCGTGGTGAATTCCGCCTGGAGGTTGCAGCGGTGCAGCGCCTCCAGTTCGTCCTCCAGCGCGCCATGGCCGGAGTCCGTAACCGCATAGGTGTAGGCGTCCCGGCGCTGGAAGGGGATAAAGTTGTCCCCGCAGTAGCGCAGCAGCCAGCTCTGCCCCTCCAGGTTCGCCTCGAAATAGGCCCGGGCCACCTCCTGAGAGTGGTGCCGCAGGATGCGGGAAGCCTGCTTGCTCTGCAGGAGGGAGATCTTGGCCGTGGTGTTGCCGGTGGTGACCGCGCCCACCTGCCGGGCCTCCAGCACTGCCACGCGCCGGCCCGCGCGGGCCAGCAGCAGTGCCGTGGTGATGCCGGTGATGCCGGCCCCGACAATGACCACGTCATAGGCGGCCCCGGGCTCGAAGGTGTCGGTTTCGATGCGGGCTTTCGTGTCCAACCAGAGGGACGTCATGGCTGATCCTTCCTCATTGCAGCCGGCCGGATGGCAGACTGTTGAACCTGAGCAAAATACGTAGGAGCGGGGAAATGACTGTTGCACTGCTGGTGATCGATATGCAGAACGCCTACTTCGAGGACGAGACCCTGGCGGCCGAGCAGGACCGGCTGGTGGCCAACTGCAACCAGCTGATCATCGCCGCGCGGGAGGCCGAATGTCCGGTGTTCCTGGTCTGTACGGAGCATGAACGGGACAGATCCACCTGGACGCTGAGCATGCTGGACGACAACCAAGGCTTCATCTTCACCAACTCCACACAGGCCCGGACCGTCCCGGGACTGCGGACGGACAATCTGCCCCGCGTGGTCAAGACCAGGGACAGCGGCTTCGTGGGCACGAACCTGCTGCAGCGGCTGCGCACCGTGGGTGCAACAAAGCTGGTGCTGACGGGAGTGTCCACCCACAACTGCGTGGCGCAGACCGCCGCTGACGCCTTTGCCCACAACTTCCGGGTGGCGTATGCCAGGGACGCGATCGCGTCGAACCGTCCGGATTACGCGGAGCAGGTGCTGAAGGTTCTGTCGGATGAGTACCGGCAGGATGTGCTGGGAATGCCGGAAGCGGTTGAGCTGCTGGAGGGCGGCCACTAGGCGCCCTTTTTTCCCTTGGTGGTCTTGCCCGGACCCGCCTTCTTCTCCGCGCGGTTCTTTTCCACACTCCGGCGCAGGGCCTCCATAAGGTTCAGGACCTTGCCGCCTTCTTCCTCCCTCATCCTGCCGAAGGTTTCCTCGGTGTCCAGCGCGTCGCCCTTCTCCAGCTTCGCCTCGATGAGGAGCTTCAGCTGCTCCTGGTACTCGTCCGTGAACTCTTCCGGAGTGAAGTCGGAGGAAAAGGACTCCACCAGGGCGGCGGACATTTCCCGCTCCTGGCGGGAGATTCTGACGGTTTCCTCCAGTGCCGGGAAATCGGCTTCACGGAGCTCGTCGCTCCAGAGCAGGGCCTGCAGCATCAGCACCTTGTCGCGGACCCGCAGCGCACCCAGCCGGCTTTTCTGCCGCAGCGAGTACCTGACGATCGCCGTGCGCTCGGTATCCTCCAGGGTCTGGCGCAGCAGGGCGTAGGCCTTGATCGACTTGGAATCGGGCTCCAGGTAGTAGCTCTTCTCGAACATGATGGGGTCCAGCTGCTCGCTCGGGACAAATTCAACCACTTCGATCTCGCGGCTTTTCTCCACCGGCAGCGCGGCCAGGTCCTCGTCCGTGAGCACCACGGTGCGCTCGCCGTCGTCGTACGCCTTGTCGATGTCCTGGTAGTCCACCACTTTGCCGCACACTTCACAGCGGCGCTGGTAGCGGATCCGTCCGCCGTCCTTGGCGTGGACCTGATGGAGGCTGATGTCATGGTCCTCGGTTGCGGCGTAGACCTTTACCGGGACGTTAACCAGACCAAATGCGACGGCACCCTTCCAGATGGACCTCATGGAACAAGTGAACACCAAGCATGGTTGTTTGTGTATGGTGGCGCCCCTAGCCAAGCGGCAGGGAGCGGGGAACACTGGGGGTTATGGCGACCAAAACCTCCAGTTCGGGGCAGCCCGTGTCCGTGGATGGCCATCGGGTCAAGCTGACCAGCCTGGACAAGGTTCTTTACCCCGCCACCGGGACCACCAAGGCCGACGTCCTCGCCTACTACGCCGAGATCGCCGGGTTCCTGATTCCGCATGCGCAGGACCGGCCGGTCACCCGCAAGCGCTGGGTCCACGGCGTGGGCACTACTGAAAAGCCGGGCCAGGTGTTCTTCCAGAAGAACCTGGATGAGACAGCACCTACCTGGATCAAGCGGTACCCGATCGAGCACAAGGACCACACCAACACCTACGCCTTGGTTAACGACGTCGCCACGCTGACCTGGATGGCGCAGATGTCGTCGCTGGAACTGCACGTGCCGCAGTGGAAGTTCGGCCCGCGCGGCAAGATCCAGAATCCGGACCGCCTGGTGCTGGACCTGGACCCCGGCGAGGGCGCCGGGCTGCCCGAATGCGCGGAGGTCGCGCTGCTGGTCCGGGGCATCCTCAAGGAGATGGGCCTGGATCCAGTCCCGGTCACCAGCGGCAGCAAGGGCATCCATCTTTATGCGGCGCTGGACGGCGGGCAGACTTCGGAGGAGGTGTCCGAGGTGGCGCACGAGCTGGCCCGGGCGCTGGAGGCAGACTATCCGGACCTGGTGGTCAGCGATATGAAGAAGAAGCTGCGGACCGGCAAGGTACTGATCGATTGGAGCCAGAACAACTGGGCCAAGACCACGATCTGCCCCTATTCGCTGCGCGGGCGCCTGAAGCCGATGGTAGCGGTGCCGCGGACGTGGAAGGAGCTGGGCGATCCGGCGCTGGAACAGCTGGACTACCGGCAGGTGCTGGAGCGGATGAAGCGGCGGCAGGACCCCATGTTAGCCATGCATGCGGGCCATCTGACCTCGTCGGAGCCTGTGGTGGTTGAGGGAGCGAGGAACGAGCGAGTCGAAACCGAGCAACCCGGAACCCACGACCGCCTCGCGAAGTACCGCTCCATGCGGGACGCTGCCAAGACTCCGGAGCCTGTGCCGCAGGATCCTGTCTGGGCGCACCGGGAACGGCCGGCGGCGGGAACCTCGTTTGTCATCCAGGAACACCACGCGCGGCGGCTGCACTACGACTTCCGGCTGGAGCACGACGGCGTGCTGGTGTCCTGGGCGGTGCCCAAGGGCCTGCCGACCGATCCCCGGAAGAACAACCTCGCTGTGCAGACCGAGGACCACCCTCTGGAATACGGCAACTTCGAGGGCACCATTCCCAAGGGCGAATACGGCGGCGGCGAGGTCACCATCTGGGACTGGGGCAGCTACGAGCTGGAGAAATGGCGGGACGGCAAGGAAATCATCGTCACCCTCTACGGGCAGGACGGCGGCGGCCTGGAGCGGGCGTTCGGCAAGGGCGGGCCTCAGCAGGTCACCGGCCGGCGCTACGTGCTCTTCCATACCGGCGGCGAGGAGGACAGCGACCGGAAGAACTGGATGGTCCACCTGATGAAGGACCAGCCCAAGGCGGCGCAGCCGGCGGTTGAGGAAGCCGAAATCCCGGTGGTTGAGGGAGCGAGGAACGAGGGAGTCGAAACCGACACCGAAACCGAGGAAACCGAGCTCCCCGCCATCAAACCCATGCTTGCCACTCTCGGCAGCCCGCAGGATGTCACCGGGGATGAGGACTGGGCGTTCGAGATGAAGTGGGACGGGGTCCGGGCCATCGTCAACCTCACTCCGGACGGGGTGCGCCTGATCAGCCGCAATGGCAACGATGTGACCGCCACGTACCCGGAGTTCGCCGAGGAGCTCGCGGACTGCGTCCACGCCAAGACCGCCGTGCTGGACGGGGAAATCGTTGCGCTGAACAAGCAGGGTCGCCCGGATTTCGGGCTGCTGCAGACCCGGATGAAGCTGACCAAGAAGGCCGAGGTCCAGCGAGCCGCGGCACGCACTCCCGTGGATCTGATGCTGTTCGACCTGCTGCACCTGGACGGCCATTCACTGCTGGACCTGGGCTACCGCCAGCGCCGCGAGGTGCTGGAGGCCGCCGTGGAGCCGGACGAAGACGGACCCATCCACGTACCGCCCGTCATCGACACTTCGCTGGAAGATGCCATCGCGTCCAGCAAGGAGCTTGGCCTGGAAGGAGTGATAGCCAAGAAGTGCGACTCGCGCTACGCGGCGGGCCAGCGGACCCGCACTTGGGTCAAGCTGAAGAACGTGGCCACCCAGGACGTGGTGATCGCAGGATGGCGGCCCGGCAATGGACGGCGCGCGAACCTGCTCGGCTCGCTCCTGGTGGGAGTGAACGACGGCGCCGGGAACCTGACGTACATGGGCCGGGTGGGAACGGGGTTCAGTGACAGGGACCTGGCGGAACTGACCGAGGCGCTGAAAAGGCTGGAGCGCAAGACCAGTCCGCTGGGCCGGGTTCCGGAAGCCGATGCGCGTGGAGCCCGCTGGGTGACGCCCCGGCTCGTCGGCGAGGTCGAATTCACCGAGCAGACCGGCTCGGGAAAACTCCGGCACCCCACCTGGCGGGGACTGCGCCCCGACAAGGCGGCGGCCGACGTCGTACTGGAAACGCCGCCCGAAGCGGCGGACGGAACAGAACCGGAACAACCAACCTAATAAGTCACAGGAGGCAACCATGTTCAGGAACATCAAGGCATTCAGCGGGTTTTCGGTAGACGACGTGCCGAAGGCCAAGGACTTTTACGGCCAGACGCTCGGCCTGAACGTTTCGGAGGAGAATGGCATGCTGATTCTCCACATTTCAGGCGGCACCGACATTTTTGTGTACCCCAAGGAATCGCACGCGCCGGCGACCTTCACCATCCTCAACTTCCCCGTCGGGAACATTGACGAGGCGGTCGACGAACTGGCCCGCCGCGGTGTTCAGTTCGAGCGTTACGAGGGCTTCGATGCGGACGGGAAGGCCATTGTCCGCGCCGCCGGGGGAGGACCGGACATCGCCTGGTTCAAGGACCCGGCCGGCAATATCCTCTCCGTGCTGCAGGAATCCTGACCAAGGCCTGCGCACTCAGTACAAAAACTCAGTACAAAAAGATGTCCACCCATTCTCGGTTGTGCGCGTGCAGCAGCACCAGGAACAGCACGAAATCGAACAGCAGGTGCACGCAGACAATGTAGGAGAGGGACTTCGTGAGCTTGAAGGTGTAGCCCTGCACCAGTGCGAACAAGTAGATCAGGAACGGGCCCCAGCTGTGGAAGCCGAGCTCATAGAGGAAGGACGTGAACAGCACCGCCTGCAGCAGGTTGGCTTGCCAGTCCGGCAGGTGCCGGCGCAGCAGCGTGAAAGCGGTGCAGACGAAGAACAGTTCGTCCCAGATACCCAGCGCGTTGGTGCCCACAAACAGCCGGGCGATCATCTGCGGGTCGGAGGCGGCCGGCCAGTTCTGGTAGACGCCGGTATTGATCATGTAGGTGGGCAGCAGCAGGTAGCCGATCACTACCACGGCCGCCAAATACGCCCATTCCAGCCGGGTCCAGCGCTGCCCCGTGTTCACGGGGAACCGCACTGCATGGTCCCGGTAGCCGTAGCGCGAAATGGCGTAGGGAATTCCGACGGCGGCAATCATCGCCGTGCCCATGATCAGCATGTGGGAGGTGCTGATGTCCGTGGTGATGGGCACCGTGCTGATGACCGCCACACCAATGGCAATCAGCGCCAGGTCCCTGAACAGCGGGCGGTTCAGGGCGAAGGCCAGCACCAGCGACGCCGCCAGCAGGCCGTAGCCGGCCAGCCGCAGTTCCAGCCCGAAGAGCAGGAAGCCGGAGGCGGACAGCATCGCGGCCGGAATCAGGTTGGTCGTGGTGCGGTTCGTGGCTTCGTGGGCTGCTGTGGCGGGGATGCTTGCTGGTGCGCGGCTCACGGTAGCTATTTTCTCAGCCTCCTTCGGTTGGGGCCACCCCTCGAAACTGTCCCCGGTGGCGGCTAGGCTCGAAACTGTCCCCGGATATCACAGGCCCGGACATCGCGGAGAGGTGCATGGATTATGACAGAGAACACTGACGGTGCCAACGGCCTCGACCAGGAACGGCTGGAACTCCTCCATGCGTGGTGGCGGGCCGCCAACTTTATTTCCGCCGGACAGATCTACCTTCGCGCCAACCCGCTGCTCCGCCGGCCGCTCGAACCCACGGACGTCAAAGCCCGGCTGCTGGGACACTGGGGGACGACGCCGGGCCTGAACTTTATCTACGCCCATCTGAACCGAGCCATCGCTCAACGCCGGCAGAAGATGCTTTTCGTCACCGGACCGGGACACGGCGGTCCTGCGAATGTGGCCAATGCCTGGCTGGAGGGGACGTACTCGGAGATCTACAGGCACGTGGGCACGGATGAGTCCGGTCTGCAGGCGCTGTTCAAACAGTTCTCCTACCCCGGCGGTATCCCCAGCCATGCGGCCCCGGAAACTCCCGGATCCATCAATGAGGGTGGTGAGCTGGGCTATTCGCTGGCGCACGCGTACGGGGCAGTGTTCGACAATCCGGACTTGATCGCGGCCTGCGTGATCGGCGACGGCGAGGCGGAGACCGGGCCCCTCGCCGCCAGCTGGCACTCCAATTCCTTCCTGGACCCGGTGTCGGACGGCGCAGTACTGCCCATCCTCCACCTCAACGGCTACAAGATCGCCAACCCCACCTTGCTTTCCCGGATGCCGGAGCAGCAGCTGCGCAGCCTGCTGGAGGGCTACGGCTACGCACCGCACTTCGTAACGGTCAAGGACCCGGCTGCGTTCGAGCAGGCGCACCGGGAATTCGCGCAGGTCCTGGACGAGTGCATGGAGGAGATCGCCCGGACCCAATCTGAGCACCGCGCGCCGGTTGTTGAGGGAGCGAGGAATGAGCGAGTCGAAACCGAGCGAGCCGATACGCCTGCAGACCATGCCCCCCGCTGGCCGATGATCGTGCTGCGCTCGCCGAAGGGCTGGACGGGTCCGGACGTGGTGGACGGCAAGCCGGTCGAGGGCACCTGGCGGGCCCACCAGGTGCCGCTGTCGGAAGTCCACAGCAACCCGGACCACCTCAAGCAGCTGGAGGAGTGGCTCCGGTCCTACAAACCGGAGGAACTGTTCGACGACGGCGGCCGCCTCCTGCCGGAAATTGCCGCCCAGGCGCCCGCAGGTGACCTGCGCATGAGCGCCACGCCCTACGCCAACGGCGGACGCCTGTTGCGGGACCTGAAACTGCCCGCGTACCGGGACCATGCCGTCGCCGTCGACAGTCCAGGGCTGGAACGGGTAAGCCCGATGATGAACCTCGGATCCTGGCTGCGCGAAGTGGTGCGGCTGAATCCGGAGAACTTCCGGGTCTTCGGTCCGGATGAGACGGCGTCCAACCGTCTGCAGGACGTGTACGAGGTAACGGACAAGGTATGGCAGCAGCGCCTCGAGTCCGTGGATGAGCACCTGGCCCGGTCCGGACGGGTGATGGAGGTGCTCAGCGAGCATCTGTGCCAGGGCTGGCTGGAGGGCTATCTGCTGACCGGCCGGCACGGCGTCTTCAACTGCTACGAGGCGTTCGTGCACATCGTGGATTCGATGTTCAACCAGCACGCCAAATGGCTCGAAGTGCACCAGGAATTGCCCTGGCGCCAGCCACTAGCGTCCCTTAATTACCTGCTCTCGTCCCACGTCTGGCAGCAGGACCACAACGGCTTCTCGCATCAGGACCCGGGGTTCGTTGATCTGGTGGTCAACAAGAAGGCAAAGGTGGTGCGGGTGTACCTGCCGCCGGATGCCAACACCATGCTCGCCGTGACCGAGCACTGCCTGCGGTCCCGCGACTATGTAAACGTTGTGGTGGCAGGCAAGGTTCCTGCTCTGACCTGGCTGGGACCGGAGGACGCGGTGCGGCACGTCGCCCGCGGGATCGGCGTGTGGGACTTCGCCGGGCGGGAAGTGCCGGGCGAGGATCCGGACATTGTGCTCGGCTGCGCCGGGGATGTCCCCACCCTGGAAGCGGTGGCCGCCGCACAGCTGCTCCGCGACCACCTGCCGGACCTGAAGATCCGGCTGGTCAACGTGGTAGACCTGATGCGGCTGCAGGATGACCGCGAACATCCGCACGGTCTCGCGGACAAGGACTTCGACGCGCTCTTCACCACCGACAAGCCAATCGTCTTCGCGTACCACGGCTACCCGTGGCTCATCCACCGGCTGACCTACCGGCGTACCAACCACGGCAACCTCCACGTGCGCGGTTACAAGGAAGAGGGGACCACGACGACTCCTTTCGACATGGCTATGCTCAACCAGATCGACCGCTTCCAGTTGGCCATCGATGCCATCGACCGGATCCCCGGTCTGGGCTCGAAGCAGGCATCGTTCCGCCAGTGGCTCCAGGACCAGCGGCACCGCGCCCGGCAGCACACCCGCGAGGCCGGCGAGGACCTGGAATCGGTGCGCGAATGGACGCTTGGCGGTGCCCCGAAATCAGCGCAGGGCTGAATTAAAGATGCAGCCTTTTGCTAAGCCTGCTGATGTTTTAGGATGAAACTCCCTGCGGCAATGGTGCCGCCCGGAGAGAATCCGCGCGGGGTGCAGGACCACGGTCCGAAGAACCGAACTGAATGGAACCGAAGAATGACATTGACCATGGGCGGACCGCCCGAAGCTCTTCCCGAACCCGTCGACCCCGGACTCCGCACAACGCTCGCAGAGCACATTCACTGCGGCCAGCCGATGCAGATCGTGACCGCCGACGTTCTGTCCATTACCCAGCCGCTCGTCGTCCTGCCGACCGAAGGCGGCCGTGCGGTGGCCCCTGCCCTGGCCGAGCCCGGTATCACCACCTACCGCTGCGACTGCGGCTTCACCTTCGACGAACCGAGTTCCGCCTGGCCCGAGACCGCCTAGTCTGAGCCTGGCCCGTCCGGCGCTGTACCGCCAGCGGAACCACCTGAGCAAACCGGATTCGACTTCTACCCCCGGCATGGCATATAGTGGAGACTTCGCCGCGGGGTGGAGCAGTTCGGTAGCTCGCTGGGCTCATAACCCAGAGGTCAGAGGTTCAAATCCTCTCCCCGCAACCAATGGTGAGGCCCGGAACGGCAGTAACGCTGTTCCGGGCCTTCGCTTTTGCAGCTGCTTCCGCCATGATCTACCGGTACCGGCGCAGCAGGTTTTCCTTCCCGGACGGCCCCGGCCGGTCCTCGGAGATCCACGGTCCGGTGCCTTCGGACACGTCGAGGATCCCCTCCTCGAGCCAGCTGTATTCGCCGCCGAGCACCTTGCCGGCAAGGACCCGGTCCGCGGCATCCGTGTTGCGCCACAGCCGGTCGAAGAGCTCATCCACGCGCACACGTGACTGCCGGCAAAAAGCATCCGCCAGCTCGTAGGCCTCCTTGCCCTGCGCAGGATCCTCGGCGCGGAGCGTCTCCGCCCGCGTGCAGGCGGCCGTAATGGCAAAAAGCTCGGCGCCGATATCCACGATCCGGCCCAGGAACACCTGCTTATGTTCCAGCCTGGCCTGCCAGCGGCCCATCGCATAGAACGTCTGCCGGGCCAGTTTCCGGGAGGCACGTTCGGCGAAGCGCAGGTGCTTGGCCAGCTGGCCGAATTCAGTGAAACCGTTCGGCAACGTTCCCTCGCCGGCGACCAGCTGGGGCAGCCACCTTGCGTAGAAGCCGCTCGCCTTGGCTGCCGAGACCGCCTTGGCGCGGATATCCGCATCGGCGGACGCCAGGTCCCCTGCCGCTGCCAGGTGCGCGTCCACGGCTTCCCGGGCAATGAGCAGGTGCATGATCTCCGTGGAGCCCTCGAAGATCCGGTTGATGCGCATGTCCCGCAGCAGTTGCTCGGCAGGGACGGCCCGCTCGCCGCGGGCGGCCAGCGAATCGGCCGTCTCATAGCCCCGGCCGCCGCGGATTTGTACGAGTTCGTCGGCGATCCGGTAGGCCATTTCGCTGGACCAGAGTTTCGCCAGGGCCGCTTCGATCCGGATGTCCTTGGTGCCGGCGTCGGCCAGTCCGGCGGAGAGCTCAAAGACGGCTTCGAGGGCAAAGGTTGTGGCGGCGATGAAGGCCAGCTTCTGGCCCACCGCCTCGTGCTTGCCGATGGGCCGTCCCCATTGCACCCGCTCGCTGGACCATTCGCGGGCGATCTTGAGCGACCATTTGCCCGCGGCGATTGCCAGGGCCGGCAGCGAGAGGCGGCCGGTGTTCAGGGTGGTCAAGGCGATCTTCAGTCCCTGTCCTTCGCGGCCAAGCCGGTTGGCGGCAGGCACCCTGACCTGGTGGAAGCGGGTCACACCGTTCTCGATGCCCTTGAGCCCCATGAAGGAGTTGCGGTTCTCCACGGTGATGCCCGGGCTGTCAGTCTCCACCACGAAGGCCGTGATGCCGCCGTGGCCGCCGTCGTGCGGGGGGACGGCCGCCATTACGACCACGAGTTCGGCGATGACGCCGTTGGTGGTCCAGAGCTTCACGCCGTCGATGATGTACTCCGAACCGTCCGCTGAAGGTGTGGCCGTGGCGGCCATGCGTGCCGGATCCGAGCCGACATCCGGCTCGGTCAGAAGGAACGCGGTCACGGCGCCCGCCGCACAGCGCGGCAGGAACGCCTGTTTCTGTTCCTCGGTCCCGAAGACCTTGACCGGCTCCGGTACTCCGATCGACTGGTGGGCCGAAACCAGGGCTCCGATGCTCGGATGAACGGAGCCGAGCATCGCCAGCGCACGGCCATAGTAGGCCAGGGTCAGGCCCAACCCGCCGTACTTCACCGGGATCTTCATGCCGAACACTCCGAGGTCCGCAAAACTCCTGAGGTATTCGTCGGGTATCCGGGCCTCGCGTTCGATCCGCTGCCCGTCCATGGCTGCGCAGCAGGCCTTAAGCCGGGCCAGGAATTCCTCACCGCGGGCGGCATCCTCCGGATCCGGACGCGGCTGGGGGTGGATCAGCGACAGCTCCATGCGCCCCAGGTACAGCCCTTTGGCAAAACTTGGGCGGGTCCATTCTGATTCGCGGGCTGCTTCGGCAACCTCGCGGGCAGCCTGTTCGCTTACTGCGGGCACGGACGGTTGTTCGTCAACATCGGCGCTCATTGGAGGCCCCTTTCGCCCGGGCCGCAACGGTGCAGGCCCGTCAGCTAAATAAGTTAAATGCTACCCACGCCGGTCAAGGCTCCGCCGGTCCGGAAAGTTGGAGAAACCTAGGGCCGGAGGACGGGACGGGTCCCAAGTGCTGCGGAGCTTCGTAAGCTGGAGGTCCGGGACGGATGCAGCCAGAGGATACTTATGCATCCATCCCGGAAAATGTGCGTAGAATATGGTCCATTGCACATTGGCCAATTGAATACGGCTATTGTGAACATTGCGCTGCATCTTTTTGGGGGAAGAGGAGCAATTATGACGACGCGACGCGTTAAACCAACGATTCGGGATGTTGCGGCGAAGGCGGGCGTCTCACTCGCCACCGTCTCGTACGTACTGTCCGGCAGGTCCGGGGGGACCACCAGAATCAGCGAACCGACCAAGGAAAAGGTCCTCGGTATCGCCAAGGAGCTGGGGTACGTGCCCAACCAGGCCGCCCGCGGAATGCGGCGGGGGAGGACGGATCTGGTGGCGGTCGCCGTCGGAAACCTGGACTGGCCCTGGGACCGCGCCATTGCGGAGACCGCGGCCCGGATCCTCCCGGAATACGGGTACCAGCCGCTGGTGCTGCTGGGAGCGACGGCGTGGCGGGACTTCATGCTCGCCGGCGGCGCCGACGGAGTGATCATCGGCTACGTGCCGGACACCGTCACCGAGGACCGGACCGTGATGGAGTTGGCCAGCCGCGGCGTGGCGCAGGTGGTGGTGTCCGAGGTCATGCAGCCGGACGGCTTCGATGTGGTGGTGCCGGAGACCGCCAGTGGTATCGCCGAAGCGATGGAACAGTTGACATCGCGGCACAGCCGCATTGCCTGCATCGGCCGCAGCGGCGATTCGCCGATCCGCCACGGCAGCTGCCGCTTCTCGGACTTCGAAGCCAGAATGGAACAGGCCGGGTTGGCGATCGATCCGACCCTGGTCACGACTGCCGAGAACCAAGGCAGGTTCGTCTACGACCAGGTGCTGGCGATGCTGCAGCGCCCGGACCGGCCGACGGCGATCTTCGCCTGCGACGACCAGGAGGCACTGTCCGCCCTGCGGGCGGCCTTCCGGCTGGGGCTGAGCGTACCGGAGGATGTGGAGATCATCGGCGTGGGCAACTCCAAGGAGGGACTGGAATCCGATCCGCCGCTGAGCAGCGTCGGACCGGAACCGATCCTGGAGCAGGTGGTGAATCTGCTGGTGGCCAGGCTGCAGGGCAGCGCGCCGCCGCAGGGTGTCCGCAGGGCGGCTCCGTGGCGCCTGTACAACCGCGGAACCACCCTGGCCCCCAGCGTGGCAAGGCTGAGCGCGGGGTAAAGCGAGGCGCCGGAGGTCAGCCGTGCAGCTTCCGGTACCGCTCCATTTGCTGGTACCGGCGCTGCAGGCTGTCCCGCCGCGGTGTGTCGGCGGCGTTTGCCGGCTCCGCCGTGAGCTCGATGTGGTCTGGTCCGAACCTCCACAGCAGCAGGTCGTCCAGCAGGCGGTCCGGGCCGGGGGAGTAGCGGTGTTCCAGCGCCCGGCGGACCGTCGTGATGGTTTCCGCCTGCAGCAGGTCCACTAGGTCCAGCGTGGTCCGCATACCGTGGGCACGCACCAGTTCTGCCGCCCAGCCCCAGTCGTCGTCGGCCTTGCGGTCCACGTGCGGAAGCAGGGTCTGCCAGATTTCGCGGAGGCGGTTCGGTGTCAGTGGAACTGAACCTTCGCCGTCGGGATCCCAGTAGCTGGTGACTGTATCGTAGCGCTCGTGCAGTTCGGAGAAGGCGGATTCAACCGTTTCCAGCATCGCCGCCGTCGCAGTGAACTGGCGGTCGAAATAGGGACTCCAGGCTTTCGGATTGGCGGCCTTGAAGCGGATGTCGTGCTCGATCTCGGACCAGGCGTGGGCGAAGACCGTACGGATCTGCACCTCGAAAAGATAGCTGCCGCTGGGCTTGCCTGCCGGGTCGCGCATCTTCTGGTACTGCTTGACGACGTCGTTCTGGATGGTGCGGATAATCAGGTGGCGGCTGGAGTAGCCGTAGGTGCCGGACTCGATGCTGCCGATATCCTTTTCCCGGTCCCCGCGGATATCGAAGATATGCCGCTGCCGCTTGATGACCGCGGCCGCTGCTGAATTGTCCGCCGGCAGGGTGGTGATGACGCGCACTCCCACCAGGTCGGTGAGGTTCCGCAGTGGATCGGGGAACTGGAGGGTAGGGGCCGCTCCCGGATCCACAGGTTCGTTGATCCGGGAGGCCTTGTCCCGGAAGGACTCGATGGACTTGGTCCGGGAGGTGACAAAGAGGGGTTTGACGTCCGCGTCGTCGAACGCCGCCCGGATGCTGCCCTGCACCTCGAGCGTCACGGCCTCCAGGTACGGGCGCAGCCGCGCGTACTCGTGGGTGCTGGCCGCCACGGCCGGCCGCAGCCGCTCGTCCAGCAGGTTCCATGGAGTGGGCACATGAGCAATCTACCAAGGCCCGTCCTCCTGCCAAAGACAGGGCCGTTCTGTAATGTTGGTTCCGTGCTCACCGTGATGGGGGAAACCCTCGTAGACGTCGTTGTCAGTGATACGTCCCCGCCGCGCCCGCATGTGGGCGGAAGCCCCATGAACGTGGCCGTGGGCCTGGCCCGGCTGGGGCACCCGGCCCAGTTCATCGGCCGCTACGGCCGGGATGAGTACGGAAACATGATCGCGGCCCACCTCCGCACCAACTCCGTGCTGGTTCCACTTCCGCCGGACGACCAGCCGACCAGCGTGGCCACCGCAAGGCTCGATCCTGCGGGCGGCGCCAGCTACACCTTCGACCTGGTATGGGAATTGCCCAGCCTGCAGCCCCGGCTGCCGTTCCTGCTGGAGGGAACCTCGCTGCTGCACACCGGCTCCATCGCCACGATGCTGGAGCCCGGCGCGCGCGACGTGTTCACCGCCGTCGAACGCGCCCATCCGCTGGCCACCATCAGCTACGACCCCAACTGCCGCCCCAGCATTATCGGGGACCGGGACCACGCACGGACCCAGGCCGAGAAGTTCGTGGCGCTGGCCGACGTCGTCAAGGCCTCCGATGAGGACCTGCTCTGGCTGTACCCGGACCGGCCGGTGGAGGAGTCCGCCCGCGACTGGCTGGCCCGCGGGCCGGCCATCGTCGTCGTCACCCGCGGTTCCAAGGGACCGTGGGGAGTTGCTGCCTCCGGCGAGGCGTCGGCGAAGGCGCCGGTGGTGGACGTGATGGACACGGTGGGTGCCGGCGATTCCTTCATGGCAGCGCTGCTGGCGGCCATTGTGAACCGCGAGCTGGACGGTTCCGGCCGGCGTGAAGCGCTGCGCAGGATCTCCACGGCGGTGCTGGCGGATTTGTTGGACTACGCGGCCAGAGCCGCCGCGATCACGGTCTCCCGCGCCGGGGCCAATCCGCCGACGCAGGAGGAACTGGGCCGGTAGCCCGCTCAGGCCGCGCCGGCCTTTCGCACGAACAGTGAGAAAGGGCGAAAGATGAAGAAGAGAGATCCACACGCCGGGCTTCCCGACGTCCCCGCCTTCGAGCTGACGTCGGAGGATGTCGCCGATGGCCGGCAGCTGGGCAACGCCCAGGTCAGCGGGATCCTGGGCGCCGGCGGCGAGGACGTCTCGCCGCAGCTGTCCTGGCGCGGCTTCCCCGAGGGCACCCGGAGCTTTGCCGTCACCTGCTTCGATCCCGATGCGCCCATGGCGGGCGGCTACTGGCACTGGGCGGTCGCGGACATCCCCGCGTCGGTCACCGAACTGCCGCGCGGTGCGGGGGACGACGGCGGCACCGGGCTTCCGCAGGGCGCCCACCAGCTGGAGAACGACGCGCACAAGAAGCGCTTTGTGGGCGCCGCCCCGCCGCCGGGCCACGGCCCGCACCGCTATGTCTTTTCGGTGCATGCGCTCGACGTCGAATCGCTGAGCCTTGCGCCGTCGGCCCGGCCCAAGGACCTGGAGGACGGGCTGCGGAAGCACACCGTGGGGCGCGCCGAGGTCACCGGAACGTACGAGCGGCGGAGGTGACAAAGCTGCGGCCCCCGGTCCTGGTGGACCGGGGGC
>NZ_JBNHIC010000010.1:0-108947 GCF_059092905.1 Arthrobacter sp. B0427-1-12
CATCGGCCGCCAACACCGGTCCACCACGCCGCCAGGCGGAGGATTTCAAATGAGGCAACGTATACCGCTACGCGGAGGTTTTCTATGAGTCAACGCGGGGGGTGGTGTGGATCACAGCCGTCCTGTACTCTTTACTCTCAGCGTTACCGACCGTTCTGTCGGTAAATCGATCACTTAGCAACAATGGAGTTTCTGTGACGTCTTCAACCGCTACGGCTCCCGCGCGCCAGCGCATGAACCGCGAAGAGCGCAAGGTCCTGGCCGGCACCTTGATCGGCACCACCATCGAGTGGTATGACTTCTTCATCTACGCCCAGGCCGCAGGGATGGTCCTCGCCGCGCACTACTTCGCACCGCTGGGCCAGGAGAACGCCGCCCTGGCCCAGATTGTCTCTTGGGCCTCCATTGGTATCAGCTTCCTCTTCCGCCCGCTCGGAGCCATCGTCGCCGGACACCTCGGGGACCGGCTGGGCCGGAAGATGATGCTGGTCTTCACGCTCATCATGATGGGGGCGGCCACCGCCCTGATCGGATTGCTGCCCACCTATGCCCAGATCGGCGCCGCAGCGCCCATCCTGCTGATCGTGCTGCGCATCCTGCAGGGCTTCTCCGCCGGCGGCGAATGGGGCGGCGCGGCCCTGATGTCCGTGGAGCATGCGCCGGTGAACAAGCGCGGCTTCTTCGGCGCCTACCCGCAGATCGGCGTCCCCATCGGCATGATCCTGGCGACGTTTGTGATGTTCCTGATCACCTCCTCGATGAGCAACGAAGCCTTCCTGGCCTGGGGCTGGCGCATTCCGTTCATCAGTTCCGTGCTGCTGATCGTGGTCGGCTACTTTATCCGCCGCTCCGTCGATGAAAGCCCGGTCTTCAAGGAGATCCAGCAGCGCAAAAAGGAATCCGGCGCTCCGCTGGGCCAGTTGTTCAAGCACAACTGGAAGGAAGTAATCCTGACCGCGTTGATCTTCATTGCCAACAACGCGGCCGGCTACCTGGTCATCGCCTTTTTCGCCTCCTACGCCGCCGGCGCTCCGGACAAGGGCGGCCTGGGCATGGACCGTCCCTCGGTGCTGCTGGCCACGACGCTGGGATCCTTTGGCTGGCTGATCTTCACCATGTTCGGCGGTATCCTCTCGGACAAGCTTGGACGCATCCGAACCTTCCAGATCGGCTACGCCTGGGTGTTCCTGTGGTCCATTCCGATGTTCCTGCTCATCGACACGGCCAACATCGTCCTGTTCGCGGTCTCGATCTTCATCCTGACGTTCGGCCTCGGCCTGTCCTACGGTCCGCAGTCCGCCCTCTACGCGGAGATGTTCCCGGCCCGCGTGCGCTACTCCGGTGTTTCCATCGGCTACGCACTGGGCGCAATCCTGGGCGGTGCCTTCGCCCCCATGATCGCCCAGATGCTGCTGAACCGGACCGGGTGGTCCCCGTCGATCGGCATCTACATCATGGTCCTGTCCGTCATCTCCTTCGCGGCGGTCAGCATCGTCAAGGAGACAAAGGGCGTCAACCTCCGGGTGGAGGAAGCGCACGAGGAATTCGTCAAGACCCACCCGGGCGCCTGACGTTCGGCGCCTGACGTTCGGCGCCTGACGTTCGGCGCCTGACGTTCGGCTCCGGGGCAAGGCAGCTGCCTGACGGCACCAGTCCGACGGCGGGAAGGCACAGTGCCGACTCCCGCCGTCGTACTGGAAAGCCACGCTTTCCAGGGGCACCGGCGCCAGGGTGTGGGGTAACAATGGAGGGGTGAGCATACCTGCAAACCCCCAGCCGGAGCATGTGCCGGATCCGAGGCGCTGGCGCATCCTGATGGTGTTGCTGGTGACCTTGTTAATGTCCCTGGTCGGCGTGAGCATCGTCAATGTTGCCCTGCCGTCCATCCAGTCGGGCTTGGGTGCCAGCCAATCGGACATCCAGTGGGTGCTCTCCGGGTACGCGCTGACCTTCGGCATCGTGCTGGTCGCGGCTGGGCGGGCGGGGGATATTTTTGGACGCGGACCGCTGTTCCTTGCCGGGGTGGCGGTCTTCACGCTGGCCTCCATCGCCGCAGGCTTCGCCCCTGATCCGGTGAGCCTGAATATCGCCCGGTTCGTGCAGGGGATAGGGTCGGGCCTGCTGAATCCGCAGACGGTCGGGATGATCCAGGAGTACTTCCGCGGCGCCGAACGGGGGAGAGCCTTCGGCCTGTTCGGCAGTACCGTCGGGCTGTCCGTGGCCATCGGTCCGCTGCTTGGCGGTGTGCTGATCGAGTTCGCCGGCGTCCAGGACGGCTGGCGGTGGACCTTCATCGTCAATGTGCCGGTGGGCATCCTGGCGATCGTGCTCGCGCTGTTGTGGTTCCCCCGGCCGCTGCGCAACCATGCTGCGGATCCGGCTGGCCCGGCTATCCCGGCTGCGCCGGCTGATCCGCCGCGCCGCAACGGCGACCTGGATCCGGTGGGCGCCGTGCTGCTGGGCCTGGCCGTGATGGCGCTGCTGCTGCCATTCATGGAGGCCCGGTCCGAGCCTTGGCTCTGGCTGCTGCTGCCCGCCGGGCTGGCACTGGCAGCGGTGTGGATAGCCTGGGAGCACCGCTACAAGCGCCGTGGCCGCAGCCCCATGGTCGACCTCGCGATTTTCCGCATTCCAAGCTTCACCAACGGCACGATCCTCAGTACGGTTTACTTCACGGGCATGACCAGCATCTGGGTCCTGATCGCGTTGTATATGCAGACGGGGCTAGGGCACAGCGCCCTGGAGGCCGGACTGATCGGTCTGCCCGGCGCGGTCCTGTCGGTCTTTTCGTCACACTGGTCCGGCAGAGCGGTGATGCAGTACGGCCGGAAGGTCGTCATCGCAGGCATCCTGTGCGCCATGAGCGGTGTGGCCCTGTCCATCCTGGTCATCCAACTGCAGGCGGCGGGTGCGGTGAGCGTCTGGTGGCTGCTGGCCACGCTCTCCTTGGTCGGTATGGCCCAGGGCATGGTGATCAGCCCCAACCAGACGCTGACCCTGGCCGAGGTGCCGCTGGACTACGCCGGCAGTTCCGGGGGCATCGTGCAGACCGGCCAGCGACTGGGCACCTCAATGGGGATCGCCATGATCACGGCACTCGCGTTCGCGGTACTTTCCGGCTCGGACTGGAGCGCGGCAATCACCGCCGGCTTCGCCGTGATCGGCCTGGTCATGCTGCTGACGCTGGCGGTGGCGGTCAGGGACCAGCGCCTTCGTCAGGCCCACCGGAACCAGTAGGCCTGACGAACGTTGGCCAGTGGAGGCTGGCCCGGCCTCTCATCTCGGGCCGGTTCAGCTGTACCGAGTCAGCTGGACCCGGACAGCACGGCCTCGACTTCGGCATCGGAGACTTGGTCGAAATCTATGTAGGCCTGGCCCACGGCCCGGAAGTCCGGCGGAATCCAGGGACAGATGACCTCGTCTGCCAGCCTCTTCAGCGCCCCGCAGGCCTCCACCGACCCGACGGGGACTGCAACGACCACCCGGGCGGGGCCGGCAGTGCGGACGACCGTAACGGCGGCCCGCATCGTCGCCCCGGTGGCCAGTCCGTCGTCGACAAGAATGGCGGTCATCCCGGCCAGATCCAGCGGCGGGCGGCCGGACCGGTAGGCCGTGGCGCGCCGGGCCAGTTCGGCCAGCTCCCGCTCCTTGACCTTGTCCAGTGCCGTCGAGCCGCGGTAGCTGTATTCGGCCGCCGCGCGGATTTCGGGGTTGTAGACGGTTTCCACGCTGTCCGCGATGGCCGCGACAGCGCCGAAGGCGACCTCAGGCTGATCCGGAATCCCCAGTTTGCGTACGGCGACGATGTCGAGCGGAGCATCCAGCGCGGCGGCAATTGCCTGTGCCACCGGTACCCCTCCGCGGGGGAGGCCCAGTACGATGACGTCCTGTCTGCCTGCATACTCTGCCAGCTGCTCCGCCAGCCTCTGCCCGGCATCGTGGCGGTCGGAATAGATATCATGGGTTCTGCCTGACCCCTTGGCATAACCAGCCCCGGGCTCCAGGCGCCAGCGCGGCATGTCTGATCACCTTCAAGATGTGAAGCGGTAAATGAAGTGGTGAATCCAGTGTTGCCTGTATATTCAGCATACTGCCGACGATTCGGCGACGGCAGAGCTCGCCGGGTACTGGCCGCCGTTTAGGTCACGGCGGTACAGTAAACACTGCTTGATACAGATTAGCGGCAGCTAAGGAACCGGTCATGGATCAGGAACAGAGACCCATCGGTTACTGGGCCCGGCGCTTGGATGAAGCGCTGGAGCACTACCTCGACTTGGTGCTTGCCCATGAGCATCTGACCCGCAGGCAATGGCAGGTGCTGGCCGTGCTTGCCCAGGGACCGCTGCCGCCGGCCGCTGTCCATGAGGCGTTGCGGCCATTCTGGTCAACGGCCGGCGAGGGCACCCATGAAAGTGAACTGGCCGCACTGGTCCGCCGCGGTCATCTGACCTTCGCGGGGGGTCTGCTGGCGCTCACCGAAGAAGGCGCTGCCAAGCACACCACCGCCGAGGACATCATCCGGCACAGCCGGCAGGACCTGACCATGGGCATCGGTATCGACGAGTACGCCTCCGCGGTCAGCGTGCTGGAACGTATGGCCGCGAATGCCGAGAGGCTGGCTGCCCAGGCGTAGTGCGTCCCGGCCGAAGCTGCGCCTCGGCAGCTGCGCTTCAGCAGTGGCGGGGAGCATGGTCCGGCGGCGTGGGTATCCTGACCTTCCCGGTCGTCGTTTCACCGGTGCTGCCGTCGGTGATGCGGAGGACGGCTTCGCCGCTGTGCAGGTCACCGGTCAGGTCGCCGCTCAGGGCACTGGGTCCGGGCAGCGGAGGTTGGGCCGGAAGGCCGGTTGCCGCCGGAGCCTGGGACCAGGCACGCAAGGCCAGCGCCGCCTCGTGTGCCGAAGGGCGGTCTTCAGGCGTGCGCGCGGTCATCGCGCGGAGCAGCCGGACCCAGCCATCGCCGAGGTCTTCGGGGATATCCGGGTCCCGGAGCAGCCTGCCCAAAGCCGCCTCGACCGCCGGACCGGGGAAAGCCTTCTCTCCGGTGAGGCATTCCAGCAGGACCAGGCCGAGCGAGTAGACATCCGACGGCGGCCCGACCGGTTCCCCCAGGGCCTGTTCCGGGCTGAGGTAGCTGGCGGTCCCGAGGGTGGCGCCGTGGGCCGTAACTGAAGTTGTGTTCATTACCTTGGCAATGCCGAAGTCCGTCAGCAGCGGATGCACGCGGGTGTCGTCACCCGCCCTGCTGGCCATAAGGATATTGGCCGGCTTGACGTCCCGGTGGATTACTCCGTGATTGTGGATGTAATGCTGGGCGTCCGCGAGGTCGGCGCCGATTTCGGCAACATACACCGGATCGATGGGGCCGGACACGAGCACCTTGCGGAGGTCCGATCCCTTGACCAGTTCCATGACCAGATAAGTGCTGGCGGCGCCGGATTCCTGCCGGTGGATTCCCACGTCATGCAGGGTCACCAGGCAGGGATGGGTCAGCCTGGCCAGGAGCAGGATTTCGGTCTGCTGGCGGCGGTAATCGTCATCGCCGGCATTGGCGGGCGCGAACACTTTGACCGCGACGTCCCGACCAAGTGTCTCGTCCACAGCCCGGTAGACCGAGGCCGCCGGTCCCGCGCCCAGCAACTCGATGGTGCGGTACCTGCCTCCGAGGAGCTCGTCCATCCCACGATCCTCCGGTAGTTAATAAGGTGGCTGTCCAATGAAGCATAAGCCTACCTTGCAGGTGCGCTTTGGCGCCGCGGGACGCGTTGATTCTGCTTGATTGACCCCGACTGATGCGTCACATCACTCCACGGCGAGGAATTCGATGGCTGCCTTTTTGAAGGCCCTGGCGGTGACGGCATTGATGTGGTTGCGTCCGGGAATCCACACGATCTCGGACTGCGTGCTCAGTGCCGCCAGATCCGCCATTGAGCGCGCAACTTCATCAGCGTCTCCGGCGATGAAGAGCATGGGCATGTGGGGGACAGCCTCCGCAGGCAGGAACGGCTCGGCCTTCACGGCCTGGACAAGGCTCATCAAGGCGAAGGTGTCATTGCCTGGCACCAACAGGGCGGTCCGCAGCAGGTCGGCAGTGACCGGATCCGCAATCGGCGAACCGTCCGCGAGATGCTGCTGTGCAGCTTCCAGGTCGAAGGCCGCCAGGCGGTCGACCGCGGAGGCCCCGCCCAGGACCATGCGATGCACCAGTTCGGGCTGGGTGGCCCCGAACTCCCAGGCGAGCCTGGCCCCCAGCGAGTAGCCGATAACATCCAGACCGCTCGATGGATCTCCTTCTTTCAGGGGACGCGCGCCGGCGTCGGCGACAAGCTGCAGGATGTCCGCGCGGATCCGGCTGGGCGTATAGGAGTCCAGGTCCGCCAGGGTGGCGCTGCGGCCGTGGCCGGGCAGATCCACGGTGATGACGCGGCGACCTGCGGCCGTCAGGGCCGAAATCCAGCCCGAGTCCTGCCAATTGAGCCGGGTTGAGGAGGCAAAGCCGTGGATCAGGAGGATCGGACGGGTCGTGCGGGGGCCGGGGGCGGCGGCCGCCGCCGGCTCGTGGAGTTCGACGTAAAGCTGGGGATCGGTGCCTTCGACAGTATGCATGAAAGTATTCTCTACCCAATCTCCGGAATGCCCCTGTGGTGCACCCGGTCACAGGATGAAAAGTAGGCAATTGCCTTGGATAAAGCTGGACAGTCTGCGCAGATTGCCGACTATTATTGGGTGATACTTGGACACATTGACCAGCGCGCGCAGTTCCGCTGTGGTTCAATGGCCGCCCTGGTTCACTATCCGCCCGCGGAGGGATGCGAGTCATGCCGATCGACCAGCTGGACGCACAGATCGTCGACCTGTTCGCGGGCGAGCCCAGGATGTCCGTCCTGGAGGCGTCCCGCGTGCTCAAGGTTGCCCGGGCCACGGTGCAGGCGCGGCTGGACAAGATGCAGCGCGAAGGTGTGATCAGCGGCTGGGGGCCGCGGATCGATCCTGCCCTTTTCGGCTATTCGGTGATGGCTTTCTGCTCGCTGGCCATCAACCAGGATGCCGGCCATGATGCAGTGGCCCAGAAGCTGGCGGGGATTCCGGAGGTTATCGAGGTCCACACGGTGTCGGGTGAAAGCGATCTGCTGGCCAAGGTGGTGGCCCGCTCCAACTCGGATCTGCAGCGGGTCATTGATGCCGTTATTTCGACCAATACAGTACTGCGGACATCGTCGGTGATCATCCTCAACACATACTTCGAGGGCCGGACGCTGCCGCTGCTTCATGCGGCGGCGAAGGTCCGGACCGGGGGCTGACCGCCCCGGCGGCCGGAGAGATCACCCGCCGGCGCCCCCGGCGGCAGCCGCCCGCGCGAACCTCTGCCCGCGTGAACCGGGTACAGCAGGAATTTGGCTATCGCACGCCGGACGTTTACAATCACTTAAAGTCACTTCGACCTTTACTCAAACCGACACGAACTGACCACCACGGAAGCGGCCGCAGCGCGGCCGCAGCCTGGACCTCAAGGAGCCGGCCGCCATGTACAACAGCGCAGCCAATGTTTCCGAGCGCCGCGCGCAGCCGCCGGCGCTGGCGATCTCCACAGTCATCTTTGCGCTGCGCCCCAGCGCGGTGTCCGGCCGGCCTACGCTGTGGCTGCCGTTGGTCCGGCGCATCCGCGAGCCCTACCGGGGAATGTGGGCACTGCCGGGAGGTCCGCTGAGCTACGCGGAGTCCCTCCAGGACGCGGCCGCCCGCAATCTGCGCGAGACCACGGGGCTGGCACCCAAGTACCTCGAGCAGCTGTACGCCTTCGGTGGCCTGGACCGGTCGCCCACCCAGCGGGTGGTTTCGATCGTGTACTGGGCGCTGGTCCAGCCGGACGAAGCCGCCCTCGCAGAGGAATCGGAGAATGTCCGCTGGTTTCGCGCCGATCAGGTCGAGCGGCTGGCCTTCGACCACAACCAGATCGTCGACTACGCGCTGTGGCGGCTGCGGAACAAGATGGAATACAGCTCCATCGCCTACTACTTCCTCGGCGAAACCTTCACCCTTGCGCAGGTGCGCGAGGTGTACGAGGCGGTCCTGGACAAGCAGTTGGACCCGGCGAACTTCCGCCGCCAGCTCAACGCCACGCCGGACATCGAAGCCACGGATGAATACCTCCAGGGCGGCCGGCACCGGCCGCCCCGGCTGTACCGCTACACCGGGAGCGCGGCGCAGCGGTCCGGCCCGGGCCCGGAACCGGTATCCGCAGCGGCGCAGGGGCCACCGCCCCAGACGGCGCCGGTCCCCAACTGAACACTTCATCCCGCCCACAACCCACGGAGCACCGCACCATGGCATCAGTCAACACCACCATCCAGCTCATCACCCGTGAAGAGGCAGCCGCCCGCCCGGCCGCCGCCGGCACCTGCACCCCGGACCTGGCCAAGGCCCCCTGGCTGTTCGACGGCGCAGCGGTTCCCAGCTACGGGCCGGGCTCCTCGATGGCCGATACCGCCCCGGCCGCCACCCCGCGGCAGGGACAGCTTCCGGAGGAATACCGCCTGGCCAGCGACGAGGAACTGGACGCCCGGATCCGGGCTGCCAAGAAGACGCTGGGGGAGCGCGTGGTGATCCTGGGGCACTTCTACCAGCGCGACGAGGTCATCCAGTATGCGGACTTCGTCGGCGACTCCTTCCAGCTGGCCCGTGCGGCCAAGGAAAAGCCAGAGGCCGAAGCCATCGTCTTCTGCGGCGTGCATTTCATGGCCGAAACCGCGGATCTGCTGTCCCGGCCCGAACAGGCCGTCATCCTGCCCAACCTCGCCGCCGGCTGCTCCATGGCGGACATGGCGGATATTGACTCCGTCACAGAATGCTGGGAACAGCTGGAAGAGCTGTTCGGTACCGAACCGGATGCCGACGGAAAGATTCCGGTCATGCCGGTAACGTACATGAACTCCTCTGCAGCGCTGAAGGGTTTCTGCGGCGAGAATGGCGGCATCGTGTGCACCTCCTCCAATGCCGCTACCGTCCTCGAGTGGGCCTTTGAACGGGCCCAGCGGGTCCTGTTCTTTCCCGACCAGCACCTGGGCCGCAACACGGCCAAGGCCATGGGCGTGCCGCTGGAGCAGATGCCGATGTGGAACCCGCGCAAGCCGCTGGGTGGCAGTGATGAGCAGACCCTGCAGGATTCCAAGGTGATCCTGTGGCACGGTTTCTGCTCCGTGCACAAGCGCTTCACCGTCGGCCAGATCGAGCAGGCCCGCGCCGAGTATCCGGGCGTGCGCGTGATCGTCCACCCCGAATGCCCGATGCCCGTGGTGGATGCGGCGGATGAGTCAGGGTCCACCGACTACATCCGCAAGGCCATCGCCGCGGCAACCGAGCCGACGGTCTTCGCCGTCGGCACCGAAATCAACCTGGTGAACCGGCTGGCGGCGGAGTACCCGCAGCACACCATTTTCTGCCTGGATCCGGTGATCTGCCCCTGCTCCACGATGTACCGGATCCACCCCGGCTACCTGGCGTGGGTGCTGGAAGGCCTGGCCGGACACAACGGCAGCGGGGGCGAGGTGCTGAACCGGATCACGGTCCCCGGCACCGTTGCCGCACCGGCCCGGGTCGCGCTGGAGCGTATGCTGGCGGCCAAGCCGTGACGGCAGCGGCTCCCGTCCGCCGGATCCTGGTCGCCGGCAGCGGCATTGCCGGACTGTACACTGCGCTGCTGGCCAGGGCGGCATGTCCGACGGCGTCCATCACCCTGGTCACGAAGGGCGCCGTGGAGGAGAGCAACACCTGGTACGCGCAGGGCGGGATCTCGGCTGTTCTGCCCGCGAATCCCGCGGGGGACACCGTGGCCTCCCATGTGGCGGACACGCTCGCCGCAGGCGCCGGCTTCAACGATCCGGCCGCGGTGGAACTGCTGTGCCGGGACGCGGCGGGCCACATCGAACGGCTGGTCCAGGCAGGGGCGGTCTTCGACCGCGCCGCCGGCGGCGGGTTCGCCTTCGGCCGGGAGGCGGCGCATGCGGTGAACCGGATCCTGCACGTGGACGGGGATTCCACTGGAGCCGGCGTCGCCGCTGCACTGGTCCGCGCGGTCCGGGCGTCCGGCGTCGACATCCTGGACCATACCTTCCTCGCAGGGCTGCTGACCGACGGCGGCGCGGTCTGCGGCGCGCAGATCCTTGCCGCCGGCGGGCCGCACGCAGGTGACGTGCGTGCGGTGGAGGCGGACGCCGTCGTTCTTGCCACCGGCGGGGCGGGGCAGCTGTTCGAGCACAACACCAATCCGGAGGTCGCGACCGCGGACGGCTTTGCCGCCGCCTGGCGCGCGGGGGCGGTGGTCAAGGACATCGAGTTCTACCAGTTCCATCCCACCGCCCTGGACGTACCGGGCAATTTCATGATCTCGGAGGCGGTCCGCGGCGAGGGCGCGGTGCTGCGGGATGCGGACGGCCACCGCTTCATGCCCGGCTACCACCCGGACGCAGAGCTGGCACCGCGGGACGTGGTCTCGCGCAGCATCGCCCAGCACCTGAAGCAGAACAACGACGGCGACCGGCACGTCTATCTCGACGCCACCGGTGTGGCGGCGGCCCGCGGCACAGGCTTCCTGGCCAGGCGGTTCCCCATGCTGACCCGGCGCACCCGGGAGCTCGGGTTCGACTGGGAAACGGACCTGCTCCCGGTGGTGCCGGCGGCACACTACTGGATGGGTGGTGTGCAGACCGATCTGTGGGGCCGCACGTCCCTGCGCGGACTGTACGCCGTCGGCGAGGTTGCCTGCACCGGGGTGCACGGAGCCAACCGGCTGGCCTCCAATTCACTGCTTGAAGGACTCGTCTTCGCCGGCCGCGCGGTGGCTGCGCTGGCCGGCGGCACTCCGGAAAAGTGGCCGTCGTTCACCGCACAGCCGCTGAGCCTTCCGGAGCCGGCCGGCGCGGACCGCGGGGAAGCCGCTGAACCGGTGGTGCGTCCCCAGCTGCAGCGGCTGATGGCGGACAATGCAGCGGTTGTCCGAGAGGACGCCGGCCTGGCCGTCGCCGCCAAGCAGCTGGCAACATGGCAGGCAGCCGGCGGCTTGGGAATAGCGGAGCGCGAAACCGGAAACCTGCTGCTGACCGCGCAGTTGCTGGTACACGCCGCCCGCCAGCGCATCGAGTCCTTCGGCGCGCACTACCGATCCGATTACCCACAGCGTGCCGGGGCCGCACACCGCGCGTACGTTCGAAGCCAGGAGACCCGATGACCCTTTCCGCGCCCCTAGCCGGCGAACGGACCCGGCAGCAGACCGCCGAGGCCCCCTCCCAGCCGGACCCCGGCACCCTGGAGCAGTCCGCCGTCGACCGGATCGTTGCCGCCGCGCTCGCCGAAGACGCCCCGTGGGGCGACATCACGTCGCAGACGCTGATCCCGTCCGAGACCCGCGCGACTGCCCGGCTGGTGGCCCGCGAGCCCGGGATCTTCAGCGGCACGCAGGTGTTCGAGGCGGCCATGCGGCTGGCAGACGCTCGCATCGCCACCGGGTTCCTGGTGCACGACGGCCAGCGGTTCGACGTCGGTGCAGTTCTTGCGGAGGTGACCGGCCCGGCGCGGGCGGTGCTGACCGCCGAGCGGGTGGCGCTCAACCTCACGCAGCGGATGAGCGGCATCGCCACGCAGACAGCAGGCTTCGTGGCTGCGGTTGCCGGAACCAAGGCGCGGGTGGTGGACACCCGCAAGACGACGCCGGGACTGCGCGTGCTGGAGCGCTTCGCCGTCCGGTGCGGCGGAGGTTTCAACCACCGCTTCAGCCTTTCCGACGCCGTGATGGCCAAGGACAACCACCTCGCCCTGCTGACCGCCAACGGCACGAGGGACCTGACCGAGGCGCTGCGCGAGGCCAAGGCCCGCCTGCCGCACACCGTCCACTTCGAGGTGGAGGTGGACCGGCTGGATCAGATCGAGCCGGTCCTTGCCGCCGGCGTGGACACCATCATGCTGGACAATTTCACGCTGGCGGAGCTGACCGAGGGCGTGGCACTGGTCGGCGGAAGGGCCATCGTGGAGGCCAGCGGCAATGTGCGCCTGGACACCGTCGGGGACATCGCCCGCACCGGAGTCGACGTTATTTCCTCCGGGGCCCTGACCCACAGCGTCCACGCGCTGGATCTGGGACTGGATATCGCCGTCGAGCCCGGACCGGAGCCGCAGGACCGGCAGGGATGATCTACCTGGACGCAGCCGCCACCACCCCCGTGCGCCAGGAGGTGCTGGAAGTGATGTGGCCGCTGCTGACCTCCGAATTCGGCAACCCTTCGAGCCACCACACGGTGGGGGAGGCCGCGGCGCGGGCGCTGGACTACGCGCACCGCACCGTTGCCGAGGTCCTGGGCTGCCGACCGGGCGAAGTCATCTTCACCTCCGGCGGCACCGAGGCGGACAACCTGGCCATCAAGGGCATGGCGCTGGCGAGGCCGCGGGGCCGGCACATCGTCTCCAGTGCCGTCGAGCATCCGGCTGTGCTGGAAGCGCTGGACTACCTGGAACGGTTCCATGGCTTCCGGATCAGCCTGGTCCCGGTGGACGGAGCCGGCGTCGTCGACCTCGCCGCGCTGGAAGCCGCACTGACCGCGGAAACGACGCTGTGCACCGTGATGTACGCCAACAATGAAGTGGGGACGGTCCAGCCCATCACGCGGATCGCCGGCCTCTGCGCGGCGGCCGGGGTGCCGTTCCACACCGACGCCGTGCAGGCCGCGGGCTGGCTGCCGCTGAAAGTCAAGGACCTGGGGGTCGATGCGCTGAGCATCTCCGGACACAAGATCGGTGCTCCCAAGGGAATCGGCGTGCTCTATGTCCGCGGCCGCATTCCGCTCGAACCGCTGGTCCACGGCGGCGGCCAGGAGCGCGGCAAGCGCTCCGGTACCGAGAATGTGGCCGGTGCGGTGGGACTGGCCACGGCACTGCGGCTGGCCGATGCCGAGCGGCAGGACGCGGCGGAGCAGACCACGCGGCTGCGGAACTTCCTGATCGGCCAGGTGCTCGACGGCGTTCCGGAGGCGGTGCTGACCGGTCACCGCACCGAGCGGCTGCCGGGGCACGCCTCCTTCTGCTTCCCGGGCACCAGCGGTGAATCCGTACTGCTGGAACTGGAACGGGCCGGCGTCGTCTGTTCCAGCGGCTCCGCCTGCGCAGCCGGCTCCGATGAGCCCTCGGCGGTGCTGGTGGCGATGGGTATCGAGCCGGCGGTGGCGCAGACCGCGGTGCGGCTGTCCTTCACCGGTGCGGCCACGGAGGCCGGGATCTCGATGGCGGCACGGGCCGTGGTGCGGTCGGTGCAGGCGGTCCGGGGACTGGGAACGGGCAGCCGGGCGGCCGAAAACCGGTAAGCCCCAGGCCCTCCGAAATGTCCGCTCCGCCGCGTAGACTGCCAGCAGGACCAGCGACGGTACAGGTGCACAGCATGGAGGGGCGGTCCTGAGATGAAGCTTCGGTGCGTTGCGCCGGCGGCGGTGGCCGCCGGGATACTGCTTCTGACCGGCTGCACCGGAGGCCAGGCTCCGCAGGCCACGGACCCGGCCACAGAAGCAGTTCCGGGCGCTGCGGATTCCGGGACCGGCACTGCAGCCGCCCCGCCGGCCAGCGACCCCGGAACCACGTCAACCGGCTCCAGCCCGGGCTGGAAAAGGTACAGCGACCCGTCGAACCTGGTCGCCTTCGAACTGCCCGAAGCGTGGATTGTCCAGGCCGTACCCCCGGCGGAGGGCACGGCCGAAGGTGCCGTGGCGCTTCAGGTGAAGAACGGCGAAGGCGCCGTGCTTGCGGAGCTGCGCACCGGAATCCAGGGCCTGGACCGCGGGTGTGATGCCGCGGGTGCGCTGCCCTATACGGTCCTGTCCAGCGTTCCCATGGAGCTCCCCGCGGTAGGGGATCAGCCTGGAGTGCACGTGGAACCCCGCTTCGTCTTCCGGGTACTGCAGGGGTACCGGTTCTTTGGTTCCTACGGGATCACCAACCTGGTCAACGGCCCGGACAACCGCGCCTGCCGGCTGTACAACGTGGTGGAGGGGCCCGCGCCGGTCAACGGCTACATGTTCGGCGACGTGCTGCAGGCCACGGCTCCGGCGCCGGCGGACCCGGTGGAGCCGCTGAAGGCCTTCAATACCATTGCCGAGGCCCAGGAGTACTCACTGACCCCGGAGTTCCAGACCATCCAGCGGATGATCACCTCACTGACCGTGGCTCCCTGAGCTCTTAGCTTCCGGACCGCCTACCCTCCGGACCACCTACCCTCCGGTACGGGGCGGCAGGTTGTTGAGCAGTTTGTCCGTCAGGGCCTTGAGCTGCGCCATCTCCTCATCCGTCAGCGCCGGCCCGACCAGTTCGACGATATCCTCCACATGGCTGCGGCCCATGACGCGCTGCGTCCTGCGGCCCTCGTCGGTCAGGCCGATCAGCACGCCGCGGGCGTCGTCGGGAGCAGGCCTGCGCTGGACCAGGCCCTTGGCCTCGAGCCGTTCCACCATGCGGCTGAGGCTCGGCTGGCTGATCAGCACATGCTCGTTGAGCTCATTGAGCCGCAGCCAGCCCTCCGGACAGCGCGTGAGGTTGAACAGGACGTCATACTCACGCAGGCTCAGCTGCTTGAACACCGGTGCCGCCTGCAGGCGGCGCATCACACCCACCTGGGCCCGGAACAGGGATTCCCAGGTTTCGGCCGTCAGCTTCCTGCGCCGGCGGTCAGCATCGGACGGCACGGCGCTCAGCTCCCGGTGACGTCGTCGGTTACGCCGGCGGCTGCGGCGACCTTGGGGCCGCCGAGCGCGGCGACGCGGGACGCGTGGGTCGGGGCGTCCGGCACGTGGGCGGGTTTGCGGGCGGCAAATTCGGCGCGCAGGGTGGGCAGGACATACTCGCCGAACAGGTCCAGCTGTTCCAGCACGGTCTTCAGCGGCAGGCCGGCGTGGTCGATCAAAAAGAGCTGGCGCTGGTAGTCGCCGAAGTATTCCTGGAAGGTGAGGGTCTTCTCGATGACCTCCTGCGGGCTGCCCACGGTCAGCGGGGTCTGGGCGGTGAAGTCCTCCATGGACGGGCCGCCGCCGTAGACCGGCGCGTTGTCGAAGTAGGGGCGGAATTCGCGCACAGCGTCCTGGGAGTTCTTCCGCATGAAGAACTGGCCGCCCAGCCCGACGATCGCCTGGTCCGCCGAACCGTGGCCGTAGTGTTCGTAGCGTTCGCGGTAGAGGCCGATGAGCTGCATGTAGTGCTCCTTGGGCCAGAAGATGTTGTTGGCGAAGAAGCCGTCGCCGAAGTAGGCGGCGATCTCGGCCACCTGCGGGGTGCGGATGGATCCGTGCCAGACGAAGGGGGCGACGCCGTCGAGCGGGCGCGGGGTGGAGGTGAAGTTGTGCAGCGGCGTGCGGTGCTTGCCCTGCCAGTTGACCACCTCGTTGTCCCACAGCATGCGCAGCAGCTGGTAGTTCTCCACCGTCAGTTCGACGCTGTCCTGGATGTTCTTGCCGAACCAGGGGTAGACCGGGGCGGTGTTGCCGCGGCCCAGGACCAGGTCCACCCGGCCGTCCGCGACATGCTGGAGCATAGCGAAGTCCTCGGCGATCTTCACCGGGTCATTGGTGGTGATCAGCGTCGTGGCGGTGGAGAGGATGAGCCGCTCGGTCTGCGCGGCGATGTAGCCCAGCAGGGTGGTGGGGGAGCTGGCGTAGAAGGGCGGGTTGTGGTGCTCGCCGGTGGCGTAGACATCCATCCCGATCTCTTCGGCCTTCTTCGCGATCGCCACCGCCGCCTTGATGCGCTCGTGTTCGGTGGGCATCCGGCCGGTGGTGGGGTCCCGGGTGATGTCCGTGACTGAAAATACGCCGATCTGCATGTGAGCCTTCCTCAGCGGGCCTGCGGGCCGCAGCCCGGAAAATTGTATGCTTTTGCATCTATTATACTGCATAACTGGTGCCGGATGGGAAATGTTCCCGGTGCGGGGAACTTCTCCGCTGACCGCCGCCTGCTCCGCTGAAAGCATCATAGGCCCGTCCCGCACCGCACAACAGCATCTGCGCAATCCCGGCGAGGACGCCGCAGCCGCCGGTGGAACCGTTGCTGCCCCCAAGGCAGGGGCCTAGAATCTTGAACATGCGTTCAAAGCCGGATCAGGCGGATCCAGCAGCCAAGGCACGGATCCGGGATGCCGCCGTCGTACTGTTCGGCGAAGCCGGATTCGCCAAGGCGAGCGTGCGCGCGGTGGCGGAGGCCGCCGGTGTCAGTCCAGGGCTGGTCATCCACTACTTCGGTTCGAAGGAGGGGCTGCGGCTCGCCTGCGACGATTACGTCGCCGAAACCATCTTGGGCGGGCCAACGGACGCTTCCGACGGCGGGGCGGCCGGGCGGCTCGAGGAGGCACTGCGCGCCGTGGACCGGTACCGGCCGGAAATGACGTACCTGGCCCGCATGCTGCACGACGGAACCGAGGTGGGCGACCACCTCTTCGACCTGTTCGTTCAATCCACGCGGACCCAACTCCGTGATGGCATCGCCAGCGGCCGGATCAGGCCCAGTTCCGACGTCGACGCGCTGGCAGTCATGGTGGCCGCCTACGGGCTGGTGCCGCTGGCCATGGGGCGGCACCTGGGCCGCTGCCTGGGCACCGGTCCGGACGGACTGTCGCCGGAACTGCTGGAGCGGCTGGCCCTCCCGCTCCTGGAGCTCTACACCCACGGGCTGTATGCGGATGCGTCGCTGCTGGAACAGGCCCGTACTGCGGACGGCAAACCCGACGGCAAGGTGGCCGGACGATAGGTCCGATGATAGGATCTTCGGCCTCGCCTACTGACTCACCGCTGCGCGGCCACCGCCGCTTCCGGCTGAGCCGCCGGTCCGCCGCCGGAGTCCATTCCCCGCAGGTCCTTCCGCAGGGCGCGCGCCTCGCGCCGTCCCTCGACCAGCCGGTAGAGCACCGGCACCAACACGAGCGTCAGTGCGGTGGAGGAAACCAGGCCGCCGATGACGACGACGGCGAGCGGCTGCGAGATGAAGCCGCCCTGGCCGGTCAGGCCCAGGGCCATCGGAGTCAGCGCGAAGACTGTGGCCAGTGCCGTCATCAGGATCGGGCGCAGCCGCTGCCTGGCCCCGTGCGTGATGGCAGCCGCCACGCCCAGGCCGGGACCGCCGTCGTGCGGGCGGCGGTACTGGTTGATCAGGTCGATGAGGACGATCGCGTTGGTGACCACAATGCCGACCAGCATCAGCATGCCGATCAGTGACGGCAGGCCCAGCGGTATCCCGGTGACCACCAGCAGCGCGATGGCGCCGGTGGCGGCAAACGGGACGGAAACCAACAGGATCAGCGGCTGGACGAGGCTCTTGAAGGTCGCGACCATGATCACGTAGACGATGGCGATGGCTGCCAGCAGCGCCCAGCCAAGCTGCCGGAACGATTCGGCCTGCTCCGTGGCCGCTCCGCCCAGGGTAGCCGTTACGCTCAGCGGCAGGTCCAGGCCGTCCAGCGTGGTCCGGACTTCGTTGCTGAAGGCACCGAGGTCGCCGCCGGCCGGGGTGACGGAGACGACGGCGGTGCGCTCGCCGCCGGAGCTGGTGATCGAGGCGGGGGCAAGGGTTTCCTCGACGGCCGCCAGTTCGGTCAGCTGCACGGGCCCGGCGGAGGTCGGGACCATGACGCCGCGCAGCTGGTCCACGCTGGTGAATTCGGTGCCCTCGCCGATCAGGACCGGATAGTCGGTGGTTCCGAAGCGGACGGTGCCGCCGGGCACCGGAGTGATGGTGGAGGCCAGCAGCCCGGCGATTTCTTCCTCGTTCAGCCCCGCCGCCACGGCCTTGGCCCGGTCGATGGACACCCGGACCACCGGTTCCGAGGCGGAGAGGTTGCTGGCGACCTCGGCTGCGCCGGGCAACTCCCGGAACGCCGAGACCAGGGTGTCCGAGGCCGCGCGCAGTTCATCCGGGTTGCTCGCCGAGATGTTCACGCCGATGGATCTGGACGTGCCGAAGCCGCCGCCCTGCGTTCCCAGCGTGATGGTGCCCGCGTCCGCGAGGGCTTCCGCCCGGGAACGGACCGCCTCCCGGAGGGCAGCCTGGTCCACCCCGGCTTCGGTAATGACGGTGAACTGGGCCACCGATGCCCCCGCCGACGAGAAGCGGCCCAGCCCGCCGGTGGAGTTGCCGATGGTGACCTGGACGTTCTCGATGCCCCCGGTGTCCGCCAGCAGCTCCTCGACCCGGGCGGCGGCCCGGTCGGTGGCTTCGAGGCTGGTGCCGGCCGGCATTTCCTGGCGAAGGCTGAAGCTGTTCTGGCCGGAATCACCCAGCAGGTTGGTCTGCAGCAGCGGCACCATGGCGCCCGTGCCGGCCAGGATGAGGCCGGCGGCAACCAGCGTGGCGACGGGATGCTTCTGGGTCGCGGAGAGCACCGGCAGGTAGCCGCGCTGCAGCCGGGAGCGCTGCTCTTTGGCCTCGGCGGCAGTGCGTACCTGGGCCGCATCGAGCCGCCCGTCCGCCGGTTTGACGAACCAGTAGGCCAGCACCGGGACGATGGTCAGCGATACGGCCAGGGACGCCAGCAGCGCCAGTGCCGTTGTGACGGCAAAGGGCCGGAAGAGCTCGCCGGCCAGCTCGCCGACGAAGGCGATCGGCAGGAACACCGCCACCGTGGTCAGGGTGGAGGCGGTAATGGCCCCGGCCACCTCGCGCACGGCGGTCAGGATCGCCGTGCGTTTGTCTTCGCCGTAGCCCACGTGCCGCTTGATGTTCTCCACGACGACGATCGAGTCATCGACGACGCGGCCGATGGCGATGGTCAATGCCCCCAGGGTGAGGATGTTGAGCGAATAGCCGAAGGCGTAGAGGCCGAGGAACGTCGCCAGCAGCGACAGCGGAATGGAGATGGCGGTAATGAGCGTGGAGCGGGCCGACAGCAGGAAGACCAGGATGACCAGGACGGCGAAGCCCAGTCCCAGCAGTCCTTCGGTGGTCAAATCATCGATCGATTTCTCGATGAACGGCGCCTGGTCGAAGACCATCGTGAACTTCGCGCCGGATCCCAGCTCCGCCTCGAGCTGGGGGATGAGGGCATTAATGGCATGGGAGATGGCGACGGTGTCGCCCTCGGGTGTCTTGGTGACGGCGACGGCGAGTGTTTCGGCGCCGTTGGTCCGGGTGATGGACATGCGGTCGTCCTCGGCGATGTCGACGGCGGCGACGTCGCCAATGGTGACGGGGCCGCCGTCGGCCGGGCCGGCGCCGGACTCCAACGGCAGGTTCCGGACCTTGTCCAGACTGTCCAGCGGTGAGCCGATCTGCACGGAGAGCGACTTCCCGTCCTGCTCCACGGTGCCGGCCGGTGCCAGGCCGCCGCTGTTGCGCAGACTGTCCGCGATGGCGGAAACTTCGACGCCGTTGGCAGCCAGCGCGGCGCCGTCCGGGAGGATGGCCAGGTGCTGGCGGGCGCCGCCGGTCACCTCGGCGTCGCGGACGCCGTCGACCTTCTCCAGTCGCGGCACCGTCAGCCGCTGCAGTTCCGTATTCAGTTCGCTGAGCGGCAGGTCGGAGGAAACCGCCATGAAGACGATCGGGATGTCGTTGACGCTGCCGGTCACCGACTGCGGTGAAACCTCGTCCGGCAGCAGGTCGCGCGAGTTGGAGATGGCCCGGTCGACCTGACTGCGGGCGCGGTCCAGGTTGGTGCCGTAGGCGAAGGTCAGGCTGATCGTGGACAGGCCGGTCCGGGAGGTCGCGAGGGACGACTCCAGGTTCTCCACCGCATTGAGCGCACCCTCCAACGGCTCGCTGACCTGCTTGTCCAGGACCTCGGGGGAGGCACCGGGCATGGCCGTGACTACCGTGACGCGCGGAAATTCGAGTGAGGGGATGAGCTCCTGCTTGAGCGAGCCCATGGTGATGACGCCGAAGACGGCAACGATAACGGTGATCAGGGCGATGAGTGCCCTGTTTGCCAGTGATAAACGCGCCAAGCGGAACATGGCCTGCCTCCCCCGGGGCGGATACGAGTCAGGGTTCCGGCGCGGTGGCCGGAACCCTGACGAGTACGGATCAGTTCAGTTCGAGAACCTTGTTCGTTTCGGCGAGGATCTCATCGGCCAGCTGCTCGTTGTCATTGAGCTTGACGCCGTAGCCGGGGATCATTTCCTTCAGCTTCGGCTCCCAGCCGGTCATCTGCTGCGGGAAGCAGCGCTTGAGCAGCTGGATCATGATCGGGGCAGCGGTGGAAGCTCCCGGGGAGGCGCCCAGCAGGGCGCCGATGCTGCCGTCCGCGGAGGTGATCACCTCGGTGCCGAACTGCAGCACACCGCCCTTCTTCGGGTCCTTCTTGATGACCTGGACGCGCTGGCCGGCAGTGATCAGCTCCCAGGGGCCGCCGTCGGCTTCCGGGTAGAACTGGCGCAGGGCGTTGTTCTTGGCCTCGCGGCTCTTGAGGACCTCGGAGACCAGGTACTTGACCAGGCCCAGGTTGTCCTTGCCGACGGCGAGCATCGGAATCAGGTTGGACGGGCGGACGGACAGCGGCAGGTCCAGGAAGGAGCCGGTCTTGAGGAACTTCGGGGAGAAGCCGCCGTACGGGCCGAACAGCAGGGAACGCTTGCCGTTGACGAAGCGGGTATCCAGGTGGGGTACGGACATGGGCGGAGCGCCGACGGATGCCTGGCCGTAGACCTTGGCGTTGTGCTGGCTGATGACCGATTCGTCGGTGCAGCGCAGGAACTGGCCGGAGACCGGGAAGCCGGCGTAGCCCTTGCCCTCAGGAATGCCGGAGCGCTGCAGCAGGTGCAGGGCTCCGCCGCCGCCGCCGATGAACACGAACCTGGCGTTCACGGTCTTCTTGTCGCCGTTCTTGCGGTCCTTGACCTCGACCTGCCAGCGGCCGTCGGTGCCGCGGGATACGTCCGTCACCTCGTGGTTGAAGCTGAGGTCGGCGCCGTTGGCGGCGAGGTAGCTGGTGAGCTGGCGGGTCAGGGCACCGAAGTCGACGTCGGTGCCGCCGACGACGCGTGAACCGGCAACGCGCTGGCCGGCATCACGGCCCTTCATGACCAGCGGGGCCCACTGGGCCAGCTCGTCGTGGTCCTCGGAGAATTCGATGGTCTTGAAGAGGGTATTGGGTTTGAGGGCGTCGTAGCGGCGGCGCAGGTAGTCGGAGTGTGCGTCTCCCCAGACAAAGCTCATGTGGGGCAGCGGGTTGATGAAGTTCTTCGGGGAGCCGATGTGCCCGTTGGAGACCAGGTGGGACCAGAACTGGCGGGAAATCTGGAACTGCTCGTTGATGCCGATCGCCTTGGCGGGATCGACGGAGCCGTCCTTGGCCGCTGGAGTGTAGTTGAGTTCGCAGAGCGCAGCGTGTCCCGTGCCGGCGTTGTTCCACGGATCGGAGCTCTCCAGGCCGGCCTGGTCCAGCCGCTCGAACAGGGAGATGCTCCAATCCGGCTGGAGCTGCTTGAGGAAGGCACCGAGCGTGGCGCTCATAATGCCTCCACCGATCAAAACGACGTCAATGTTGTTTGAATTATTAGCAGTCAACTTCATTCTCCCGATGCGCGGTCGCTAGCCCTAGAAGGGTACCGCGTGTCAAGGCCCTTACTAAAATTGCGGGCGGTTTGTAAAGGGGGTCACGGTCAAAAAATGTTTCGCGGCTCTTGTGCCGGCCGGTCCGATGGTCCTCGGCGCGGGCCGCCGTTGTCAGCGCAGCCGTACCTTGTTGAGGACTTCATCGAGTACAGGGCTGGCCGGATAGCTTTCCACCCGGTTGCCCAGGGCCACTGCGGAGACGGGGAAGGCCAGCGGAACCGCGGGCACCAGTTCGGAAACCGCCGTGCTGATCTTCTGGTAAGCCTGGACCCGTTCCGGCCCCTCGGGCAGGGACCGGGCGTTGCTGATCCGTGTGAACAGCAGAATGTCGTTAAAGCCGAACTCCGCGCTGGGCGCGCCGAATAGCGGGCTGATGAAGTGGTCCGGATCCTGGTAGCTGCCGCTCCAGCCGCCGAGGTGGAAGGCACGGTCGCCGGCGCTGCGGATCTTGGCCAGGTAGCCGTCGGACCATTCGATTGGCACGGGCTTGATATTCAGACCGGCGGCCGTGAGCTGGCGGCTCAGCTCGGCGTAGACCTTTTCCGGGGTGGGCAGGTAGGCGCGCGTGACATTGCGCGGGTAGTAGAACGGCAGCGGTTCCCCGCTGTAGCCAGCCTCGGCCAGCAGTTCCCTGGCCAGCGCCGGGTTGTAGCCCGAATTCCGGATGTCCTCGCTGGTGACCGCCAGCTTCGGCGGAATGAACTGGTTGGCAGGCTTGGTGCCGTTCAGGAACAGGCCGTCCAGCAGCGCATCCTTGTCAATGGCGTGGGAAATCGCCTGGCGGAATTTCAGATTGTCCACGCCGGGGAAGGACGCGTTCATCCCCAGGTACAGCACGGAGTACGGGTCCCGGTGCAGGATCTGCCGGCCGTTGCGGGCCAGTGCCGTGACATTGGAGACGGTGACCAGATCGTAGCCGTCGATGTCTCCGGTTTCCAGGGCACGCCGCCGGCTATCCGGATGCTGAATCATGCGGAACACGACCGTTTGGATCTCGCCGCGGTCCCCCCAGTAGTCGGGATTGGAGGTCAGCGTCACCACATCGCCCTCCCAGCTTCCGAACCTGAACGGCCCGGTACCCACGGGATGCTCGGCATAGGCAGAAAGCCGGACACCGTTGCGGGTCCGTGTCAGTTGGTCCGCGGCCTGTTCGGCCAGCGCCTTGGGGGAGGAGATGGCGAAGGCCGGCTGTGAAAGCGCCGGGATGAACCCCGTCATCCGGGTGGTCAGGTTGATCTGTACCTGGTGCTCACCCTGGGGTTCACAGCTCTTGTAGGCGGACTTTTCGGGGGTGTCGGCGAAGGCGCCGAAAACGGACTTGAAAGCCAGTTCTTCACTGGAGCCGCGCACCTGCTCGGGGAAGCTGAACCAGCGGTTGAAGTTGGCGCAGACCGCGGCCGAATTGAAGGGCTCGCCGTCGTGGAACCGGACGTTCTCCCGCAGCGTGAACACGTAGCTGCGGCCGTAATTGGTCTCTTCCCAGGACGTGGCCAGCTGCGGGGCCGGGGTGTTGATGTTCGGGTCCACGCCCACCAGGCCCTCCAGCATCTGCCGGGTAATGCGGAAGGACTCAGTATCCGAACGCAGGGCCGGGTCCAGCCCCACGGGAGCGGCGGCGGTGCCGAAGGTGAAGGTCTCTGTGGGTGCCGCTGCGGCGGACCCCGCCGGAGACGATGCACCGCCGGACAAGCCAGGGCTTCCGGATTGGGCAGGACTTCCTGCCGAGGCGGTACTGCAGGCAGCCAGCGCCAAGGCGGATGCTGCGGCGGCGGTTGCCGCGAAAAAGCGCCGCACGGCGGATCGTCTCACTGCCACTATCTCCTCCGTGCGGATCTGCGTATCCCCGGTCTTGCTCACATGGCCGGTACGACTCCCCAGTGTAAATGATAAAAATGCGGCAAAAGGCGCTGAGATTCCGCTCACATTCGCCCGTTTCCGGGGCAGGATGGAGCAATGACGGATACCGGACCGGACCCTGGGCTGCTCGAGGTTACGGATCTTGCCGTGACGTTCCGTACCCTGTACGGCGAGGTCGCCGCCGTCGAAAGCGCCAGCCTGAGCCTCGCCGCAGGCAGGACCCTGGCCATCGTGGGGGAATCGGGATCCGGGAAGTCGACGACGGCGATGGCCGTCATCGGGCTGCTGCCCGGCAACGGACGGATCATCAGGGGCAGCATCCGCTTCGATGGGCAGGAACTCGTGGGACTGCCCGAAAGCAGGATGCGGGCCATCCGCGGTCGATCCATAGGCCTGGTCCCGCAGGACCCGATGTCGAACCTGAATCCGGTCACCCGGATCGGCACGCAGGTGGCGGAGACCCTGCTGGTCCATGGCATGGCGACCTCGAAGAATGTGGACCGGAAAGTAGTCGAGATCCTGACGGCGGCCGGACTGCCCAACGCCGCCGAACGTGCCCGGCAGTATCCGCACGAATTTTCCGGCGGGATGCGCCAGCGTGCGTTGATCGCCATCGGTTTGGCCTGCCGGCCCCGGCTGCTGATTGCGGATGAGCCCACCAGCGCGCTGGACGTGACCGTCCAGCGGACCATCCTCGACCAGCTGGAACGGATGACCCGGGAACTGGGCACTTCGGTGCTGCTGATTACCCACGACCTGGGCCTGGCCGCGGAGCGGGCGTCCGACGTGGTGGTGATGCACCGCGGCCGGGTCGTGGAAGCCGGCCCGGCACAGCAGCTCCTCAAGGATCCGCAGCACCCCTACACCCAGTCCCTGGTCCGGGCCGCGCCCAGCGTCGCGGCGGTGCGGCTGCGCCCCGCCGCGGCTGCAGGGGAGCGCCCGGCCGGAAAGGCGGCTGCCGGCAACATCGTGGAGCTGAGGGACCTGACCAAGGTGTACCGGATCCGGGGCAAAGCAGAGGATTTCTATGCGGCGCGCAATGTCACCTTGGATATTCCCCGCGGGCAGACCGTTGCGCTCGTCGGCGAATCCGGTTCCGGCAAGACGACCACGGCGCGCATGCTGCTGAAACTGATCGAACCCACCAGCGGCACCATGCTTTTCGACGGGATGGATATTGCCGCGCTGACGAAAGACCGGCTCAGGGACTTCCGGCAGCGGGTCCAGCCGGTCTTCCAGGATCCCTATTCCTCCCTGAATCCGATGTTCACCATCGAGCGCATCGTGGAGGAGCCCCTGAAGACCTACAAACGGGGCAACCCCGCCGAACGGTCGGCCCGGGTACGGGAACTGCTGGACCAGGTGGCGCTGCCGCAGTCCGTGCTGCGCCGCTATCCGGCCGAGCTGTCCGGCGGCCAGCGGCAGCGGGTGGCCATCGCCCGTGCGCTCGCACTGAAGCCGGAGCTGCTGGTGTGCGACGAGCCGGTCTCCGCCCTGGACGTGCTGGTGCAGGCCCAGATCCTGAAGCTGCTGGGGGACCTGCAGGCCGAACTGGGGCTCAGCTATCTGTTTATCTCCCACGATCTGGCCGTCGTGCGGCTGATCTCCGACTATGTCTGCGTGATGAAGGACGGCGAACTGGTGGAGGCCGCCGGCACCGAGGAGGTGTTCCGCAATCCGCGGCACCCCTATACGCGGCAGCTGCTGTCCTCGATCCCCGGCAACGCGCTGAAGATGGAGCGGGACCCGGGCCCGGCTAACGACGGCGGCGGTCTCGCCTCCTGAGTGGCCGCCGGCTTGAGTGCCGGCTTCAGCGTCCGGCGAGCGCCGGCCAGGTTCAAGCGCCGGCCGGATTCAGAGGGCGCGCGTCTTCGGGTCCAGGGCTTCCCGGAGGGCTTCACCGAGCAGCGTGAAGCCCAGCGCCGTGACGGCGATGCAGATGCCGGGCAGGAAGGCCAGCTGCGGCGCGACCGCCAGTTCGTCCTGGGCATACGTGAGCATGCGGCCCCACTCGGCCGTTTCCGGCCTGCCGCCGCCCAGTCCCAGGAAGGACAGCGCGGCCGCATCGATGACGGCGGTGGCCAGGGTCAGCGTCGCCTGGACGATGACCGGACCCACGCTGTTGGGCAGCACATGGCTCATGGTGATGGTGCGCCGGCTCAGCCCCAGCGTCTGCGCGGCCAGCACGTAGTCGGCTCCGCGCTGGGCCAGCATGGAGGACCGCAGCAGCCGGGCGAAGACTGGCACCTGCGGGACGCCGACGGCGATCATCACCGCGGAGGCGCCCTGGCCCAGGACCGCAGCGATGCTGACCGCAAGCAACAGGCTGGGGACGGACAGCAGGATGTCCACGAAGCGCATGACGACGTTGTCCAGCCATCCGCCGAACCCGCCCGCCAGGATGCCCAGCAGCATGCCGCCGGCCAGTCCCAGTGCGGTGGAGACTACACCGATCAGCAGGGAGGACTGCGCACCCCAGATGAGCTTGCTCAGGACATCGCCCCCGAAGCGGTCCAGGCCGAGCGGGTACTGCGGCAGCTCGCCCGGCCCCGGGATATGCGTGGGCGTGATTTGGGTCCGACCGGGCAGGTCCTCGCCCGCGAACGGAGCCAGCACCGGAGCCAGCGCCGCCACCAGCAGGAACGCGGCGACAATCACGGCACCGGCAATGGCCGCGGGATTCCTCCGCAGCCGCCGGAAGGCGTCCTTCCAGAGGCCGCTGCCGCCGGGTTCGGGCCGGGGAGCGGTGCCTGTTGGGGTTTCTGTTCCGCCGGCGGCCGGCGGCAGGTCCGTATTCATTGCACACGCACCCTCGGGTCGATGAAGCTGTACGAGATGTCCACCGCCAGGTTGATCAACGAGTAGATGACGGCGATGAAAATGATGAAGCCCTGGAGCACCGGGTAGTCCAGGTTGAAGATGGCGTCCCGGAGAAAGCGGCCGATCCCGTTGAAGGCGAAGACCGTTTCCGTGAGGACGGCTCCGGAAATGAGCAGGCCCAGCTGCAGCCCGATCGTGGTGACCACGGGCAGCATGGCGTTGCGCAGGATGAAGCGCCCGCGGATCGTGCGCTCCAGCAGCCCCTTGGCCCGCGCCATCCGGACGTAGTCCGAGTGCTGGACCTCCAGCACCGCGGCGCGCGTGATGCGCACGATGATGGCCAGCGGGATGGTGCCCAGGGCAATGCCGGGCAGGACCAGATGCATGAGCGCGTCCCACGCAGCGTCCCACTCCCGGGTCAGGAGGCCGTCCAGCACATAGAAATCCGTCACATGCGTGGCGCTGATCCGGGGATCCTGCCGGCCGTCGGTCGGCAGCAGCTGCCATTGGATGGCGAAGAGGTACTTCAGGATGAAGGCCAGGAAGAAGACGGGAACGGTGACGCCGACCAGGCTTAGGACCACGGAGCCGTGGTCCAGCGGACGCCCGTAGTGCCGTGCCGCCAGGTAGCCGAGCGGTATGCCCAGGCCCACGGCGAAGACCAGTGCCACGGCCGTCAGTTCGATAGTGGCGGGAAACCGCGTGGCGAGTTCCTCCAGCACCGGCCGCCCGGTGAGCGTGGAGACGCCGAAATCCCCCTGCAGCAGCTTGCCTATGTAGATGAAGTACTGCTCCAGCAGCGGCCGGTCGAAACCGTACAGTTCATTGATCCTGGCGATCGCCTCAGGGGTCGCCCGGTCGCCGAGCAGCGCAGTCGCCGGGCCGCCGGGAAGGCTGCGCACCCAGATAAAGAGCAGGATCGACAGGCCGATGAGCGTGGGGATCAGCAGTGCCAGCCGCTTGCCGATGACGCGCAGCACAACGGCTACTCGCTGAGCCGGATCTCGTTGAAGACCTCGTCGTTGACCGGGCTGGCGGGGTAGGACTCCACGCGCGGGGCAAAGGCGAGCGACGGCGCCGGGTGGGCCAGCGGGACCGCCGGCAGGAAGTTGGCGATGTCCTCGTTGATCTGCTGGTACAGCGGGGTCTGCTCTTCCACTTTGCTGACGGACCGGGCATCGGAAAGGGCCTTGAACAGGGCGGGGTTGTCGAAGCCGAACTCCGGCTTGGCCTGACCGAAGAACACGCCCACGAAGTTGTCCGTGTCATTGTAGTCGCCGGTCCAGCCCAGCAGGTGGATGCCGTGGTCTTCGGTGGCCTGGACCCGGTCCAGGTAGTCGGGGGACCATTTCGACGGCGCCGGGTCCACCGTGATTCCGGCCTCGGCCAGCTGTGCGCTCAGGCTGGTGAAGACCTGCTCCGGGGTGGGCATATACGGCCGGGAAACGCCGGTCGGATAGTTGAAGGTCAGGGTCAGACCATCCGGATAGCCGGCCTCGGCGAGCAGCTGCCTGGCCCGGTCCGGATCGTAGTCGTATCTGGGGACGTCGGGGTTGTAGCCGTTGACCGACTCGGGCACGAACTGGTCGGCGACCTTGGTGCCCTCCGGCAGCGTTTGGCGGACCAGGGCGTCCTTGTCGATGGCGTGCGCAATGGCCTGCCGCACCTTCGGGTCGGCCAGTTCCGGAACCTTCTGGTTGAATCCGAGGTACAGGATGGTGAACGGATCCCGGGCGACGATCTTGAACCCGGCGTCCCTCAGCGCCTGCGTGTCGGCCGGGGCCACGAGGTCATAGCCGTCGATGGAACCGGACTCCAGCGCCTGGCGGCGTGCCTGGGCGTTGTCGATGATCCGGAAGACCACCCGGTCGATCTGGCCCCGGTCGCCCCAGTAATCCTCGTTGACGGACAGCTCAAGCTGCTGTCCCACTTCCCAGCTGTCGAACGTGAAGGGGCCGGTGCCCACAGGGTGTGCCCTGGCGTATTCGCTTAGTTCGGGTGCCTCGGCCGAACCGCTGACGGCGTCGGCGTCGAATTCCTGCAGGGCGGTGGGGCTCTGCATGGCGAAGGAGGGAAGGGACAGAGCGGCGATGAAGCCGGCGAACGGCCGCGCCAGGTGGACCGTGACCTCGCTGCTGCCGCTGGGCTCACAGGACTCATAGACGGCGGTGTCCGGAGAATCGCTGAAGCCCTTGAACAAGGAGCCATAGTAATAGGCCACGGACTGCGACTGCAGGATCCCGGTGAAGTTGTACCAGCGGTCAAAGTTGAAGCAGACCGCTTCGGCGTTGAAGTCGGTACCGTCGTGGAACGTGACGCCTTCCTCGAGCTGGAAGGTGTAGGACAGGCCGTCGTCGGAACTCTCCCAGGACCGGGCGAGCAGGGGAGCCGGGTCCGCAGTACCGGGCTCCACCCCGACCAGGCCTTCGAAGATCTGGCGGCTGACCCGGAAGGACTCGCCGTCGCTGGCGAAGGCCGGATCAAGGGACTTGGGGTCGGAGGAGGCAGCAAAGACGAAGGTGGAGTCGACTGCTCCGTCTTCGCCTGCGCCGTCGGGGCGGTTGCTTTCCGCGCATGCGGTGAGCACCAGCGCACTGATGGCTATCCCGGCCAAGGCAGCGGCGGTGCGGCCTGCAGCGGTGCGTCCTGAGGGATGTTTCGCAACAAACGACATTGGTGCTCCTCGCAAACGAGTGACACGGGCCCGTGCGCGGCGGGGCGCCCCGCGGCGACCGCTGGGACACGGTTCCGCTTATGTGAGAGAGCCTAGTCCGCTGCGCTGACGCCGGGAAGAGAATTGGTGCGCGAGGCGGGACTTGAACCCGCACACCCGAAGGTACAGGAACCTAAATCCTGCGTGTCTGCCAATTTCACCACTCGCGCGTGACGGCGCCGGTACCTGCGCCGTCCCGGAATAGCGGTCCGGGACGGAATCCTCAGGGAGGGACGCCAGCCTCAAGTGTACCGTGGGCGGGCTGTGCCGGTGACGGCGGCGGGTCAGTCCAGGCCCAGGTCCCGCCGCAGTTTGGCAACGTGCCCCTTGGCGCGCACGTTGTACTGCGCCAGCGCCACCGCGCCGTCCGGATCGACGACAATCGTGGACCGGATCAGCCCTTCATAGGTCTTGCCGTAGTTCTTCTTTTCGCCCCAGGCGCCCCACGCCTCCGCGACCGCATGGTCCGCATCGGAGAGCAGCGGGAAATTCAGGCCCTCGGCCTCGGTGAACTTGATCAGCTTGTCGACCGGATCGGGGGAGATGCCGAGCACCGTGTAGCCGGCGGACTTCAGCGAGTTCAGGTTGTCGCGGAAATCGCATGCTTCAGTGGTGCAGCCGGGGGTCGAGGCCGCCGGATAGAAGTACACGATGACGTTCTGTCCGCGGCTGCCGGAGAGTGAAACTGTGTTGCCGTCTGCAGCCTTCAGGGTGAAATCGGGTGCTGTATCGCCCGCCGACAGTCGCTCGGCCATCGTTGATTCCTTCCGGTCGGTGATACGCCAGCTTATCCAACATTTCCTGCGCCGATATACTCGCTATATGCCTGACATGGAGCAGTGGCTTACTGGACGCCTCTTATCGACAGCCGCCCGATTGGTGGAACACGCCTGGAACGAACAGCTGGTCGCCATCGGCGTCACCCATGCCGGGGTGATTGCCTTGGGTGTGCTGTCCAGCCAGGGACCGATGACGCAGGCGAGCCTGGCCCAGATCGTGCGGGTCCAGGCCCAGACCATGGGCAAGACGCTGGGACGGCTCGAATCCAGGGGCCACGTGACGCGGGTCCGCAGCGAGCAGGACAAGCGGAGCCACCTGGTCTCCATCACGGAAGCGGGCGCCGAGGCGCTGTACCGGGCGCAGGAGATCGAACGGAACCTCATGCCCGGCCGGGGCCTGACGGACGAACAGTTCCGCCGGCATCTCATGTACGTCATCCGGGAACTGGACGAGCCGCAGCTGAACTGGGTCGAAACCGGCCTTCCCGACATTCCGGGGCCTGAGACCGTCTAGCCCCCGTTGACTCTGCAGGACGCGCACGTTTGCCGACCGGCACGTGCGCGTGCTGCAGAGCCAGCGGGGCTGAGCCAGCGGGGCTGGGCTAGCGGGAGCGGCGCGTTAACGCAATTTGACCCCGGCCTGCGCTGTGCGCCGGCCGGGGTCAAACCCTTCCTCTGTGCACCCCCCGGGACTCGAACCCGGAACCCATTGATTAAGAGTCAATTGCTCTGCCAGTTGAGCTAGAGGTGCCTTCGCTGTGGACTGGATCTCCGCGGGATCTCAGGTTTTTTCCCGCTTCTTCGTCGTCCGCAACGAGTAAAAACTCTACCGGAAGATTTCCGAAAAATGAAATCCACGTGGCCGTTGTAAGCTAATTCACCCCGAAGCGCAGGATGCTGCTGGTTGCGCCCGCGGCGTTGTTGGCTACCCACAAGGAGCCGTCAGGGCCCTGGATGGCGTCCCGCAGCCGGCCGAACCGGCCCTCGAAATGTTCGATCGGCTCCGCGGCGGCGCCCCCGCGAAGGGGTACCTGCCACAGCCGTTCACCCCGCAACGCTCCGATGTAGGCAATGTCGTCAATGATGGCCATGCCGCTGGGGGAGGCGGTGGCCGGAGAGGGCCAGACCACCTGGGCGTCGACGAAGCCCGCCCGTCCCGGTGCCCCGGTGACCTCGGGCCAGCCGTAATTGCCGCCCGGCTGGATCAGGTTCAGTTCATCGTTGACATCGGCCCCGAATTCGGTGGCCCACAGGCGGCCGGCCGAATCCCAGGCGAGGCCCTGGACATTCCGGTGTCCCAGGCTGTAGACGGGCGAGCCTTCCGTCGGGTTGCCCGGCGCCGGATCGCCCGCCGCGGTGATGCGCAGGATCTTGCCGCCCAGCGAGGAAGGATCCTGGGCACTGCCCTGTTCGGTCGCATCCCCGGTGGCAACATAGAGGAACCCGTCCGGCCCGAACTTGATCCGTCCTCCGTTGTGGATCCGGGCGCTCGGGATGCCGGTAAGGATCGGCTCGGGCTGTCCCAGGGTGGCGCCGTCGAAAGTGAACCTGACCACGCGGTTGTCCTGGGCTCCGGTGAAGTATGCGAACACCAGTTGGTCCTGCTCGAAATCCGGGCTGACCGCCAGGCCCAGCAGCCCGCCTTCCCCGGTACCGGCCAGGGCATCCGGGATGCTCCCGACCTCCTGCATGTTTCCGTCCGCAAGGCGCTTGACCAGGGCGCTGTCGCGCTCCGAGACCAGGACTGAGCCGTCAGGCAGCGGCGCCATCGACCACGGCAGGGACAGGCCGGTGGCCAGCTCACGGTCGAAAGCCGGCACCGGAACGGAGGAGGCAGCGGCGTTCTCCGCGGCGGCGGAAGCCGCTCCATTGACTCCACCCGGAACCGACGACGGCGCAGCCACCTGCGGTGCCGTTTCGCCGGTGCAGCCTGTCAAGGCCAGGCACAGGCCAGCCAGTACCGCCGTCCAGGTCCTTCGTCGCGCCCTCATCGGTTCAATGCCCTTTCGGAGGCCGGAAGCCGGCGGCTTCGGCCTGCTCCACGGTTTGGAACCAGAACTCCGCCTTCGTGTCCGCGTAGGAGGGCATGCCCGGCTGGTGGTAGATCATCGACGTTCCGTTGCCCTTGATCAGGAACCCGTCGGGTCCGCTGCCGTTCCACGCGGCGAAGGCCGAACCGGGTCCAAACGGCGTCTCCGACGGATCGAAGGGGTAGCCCGACCGGTTGCTGCCCGCATGGTGGTGGACGATCTCTTCGGATTCGGATCCGTCCCAGCCGCAGTGCCGTGAGGTTCCGGTGCCCGTACCCGGCGACGATGGGAACTCGCTGGCCCGGCAGGGGCCGTGCCTGCCGTGCTGTTCCTGGCCTGGGCGCGTGGTCGGTCCCGGACGGTGGATCCTGGCCGCAGGATCGTGCATCGAGGCGGCCTCCGCGGCCGCCGATTCTGTCCAGCCATCGACGTCGTCGGCGTCGTCCGGTGCCCGATGCGGTGCCTGTTGCGGGGCCGGTTGGCGGGCAGCGGGCCGGTCCGCCGCAACGGTAGCCCCGGACCGTCCGGGTGGTTCATGCCTCAGCTGAAAGTGCGCGGACGGCATCGGCAGCAGCTGTACGGCCGGTTCCGCGGCCGCGCCTGGCGCTTTGCGCCGGTTCATGTACCACCACCCCGCGGCACCGATGATAAATATCCAGATTAAGAGTTCCATGGCCGAGCCTCCAGTCGCGCCGGGATTCTCCTGATCCTGACGTTACGACTTCCCCCCACCGGCTGTCCAGACCCCGGGAAACCGGCTGCACGGTGTCCGGATCCCGGCTGCCGAAGGCCTGGAATGACTCAGGCCATGGTTACAGTGGCGTCATGGCACAACGCGCGCAGCTCATCCGGACCGTATCCTTCCCCACGCCCGAGCTTCTTGAGGCCATGCTGCCGCTGCCGGCAGGAATCACGGCCGGCGTCTGGGACCTGGACGGCGATCCGGTGGGCGTCGCGCTAAAGGATCTTGACGCCGTCGTACTTCCCTATGCCAGCGCAAGCAACTGCCTGCCCGCGCTGAAACGCGTACCTGGCCTGAAGCTCGTCCACACCCAGTCCACCGGCTTCGACGGCGTGCCCGAAGCGGTCGGCGGCGGCGTTGCGGTGGCCAGCGCGGCCGGCGTCCATGCCGCGGCCACGGCCGAAATCGCCGTCGGCCTGGCGCTGGCTTCGCTGCGGGGGATGGATGTGGCCATCCGGGACCAGCAGCGGGCGGTGTGGAATCCGCAGCGCTACCCGGGCCTGGCGGACAGGAAAGTGCTGCTGGTGGGTGTCGGCGGCATCGGAACCGAAATAGCCCGCCGGCTGGAACCGTTCGAGGTGGAGATAACGCGGGTCGGCAGCAATGCGCGCGACGACGCGTCCGGCCATGTCCACGGAACGGATGAACTGGTGGCCCTGGCGCCGCGGCACGACGTGCTGATCGTTATCACCCCGCTGAATGCATCGACGCAGCGGCTGATCGATGGGCAGGTACTGGCTGCGTTGCCGGACGGAGCCCTGGTGGTGAATGTGGCCCGCGGCGCGGTGGTGGATACGGACGCGCTGACCGCAGAGGTGCTGTCCGGCCGGCTGCGCACTGCCCTGGACGTGGTCGACCCGGAGCCGCTGCCCGCCGAGCATCCGCTCTGGCATGCGCCGGGGGCGATCATCACCCCTCATGTCGGCGGAAATACCGGGGCGTTCTGGCCGCGCATCGTGAAGCTGCTGCGTAGCCAGCTCGCGGCGCTGGCGGCAGGGGAGCGGCCGGCGAACCTGGTGCAGTCCGGCCCGCTGCGCTGAGGTTCTCAGGCCATATCGATGAACGCAGCCATGAAGGCGTGGAAATCCTCGCAGTCCTCTTCCTGGTGCAGTTCCATGGACAGGCCGCCGGGACCGGGGATATGTGCCCGGTCCGGAACACTGAAGCGGAAGGTTCGGCCGGTGCTGGTGCCGGCCTCGTAGCCTCCGCCCGGCAGCATGACGGCATGGGACAGGTTCGTCATGTTGATCGCCGTCGGGGTGCCCGCGCCCGTGAGCGCAGGGACATTGAACGGCGCGATCACCAGTTCCGCCGGTTGCCAGCGGTATCCCACCACGTAGTAGCCGGTCCTGCCGCCGCTTCCCGGCCGATCCATTCGGCTCCGCCTCCCGGGGCCGCCGTAGACCAGGTTGTAGGAGCCGAAATTCGGGATCTGTGCATCGAAGACCGCGCGCAGGATGTCCTTGAGTTCGTCGCTGTCGGGAACATCGGGCTGGGACGTCATCTCAGGCAACCTTGAGCGGCATTCCGGCCGTCAGCCGCAGCAGGGCCGGGTAATCGGTGGGAAAAACGGTGCTGGGATGCCCGGCCGCTGCCCAGATGGTCCCGTAGTCGGCCAGGTCGACGTCCACATAGGTGGGCAGCTGAGCCGGATGGCCCAGGGGAGCGACGCCGCCGATGGGCTGGCCGGTGGCACGGCGTACGACGCCGGCACTCGCCCGGGCGAGGACGCCGCCCAGTTCCCGGCCCACCAGGGCGGTGTCTACCCGGTGCGCTCCCGAGGTCATGATCAGCACCGGTTTGCCGTCGAGAGTGAAGACGAGGGAGTTGGCGATGGCGCCCACCGGAATGCCGAGCGCCGCGGCGGCCAGGGCGGCGGTGTGCGCCGACGCGGCCAGCACCGTGACGTCGGCCGGGTGTCCGGCGGCGGCCAGTGCAGCGACGACCTCCGTGACATTGGGATGCTCGCTGATCCTGTCGGCGGGGACTTGCTCGGCCGGGACTTGCTCTGCGTCGGTGTGTGGCATGGCCATGGGTCCAGTCTATTGAGAAGCCTCCCGGGGACCGCCACCGGCAGGTAACAACTGTGGAAAGGTTCGCGCCGCCGGGCCACTACCGACGGCCTGGTACCGGGACCAGCCAGGTGGCAGAATGCGAAGCATTACGGGCCGGAATGCGGCAATCCGCGGCTGCTGTGATGCCGCCGCGCCGTCGTCTGCCGCAGAAATGGTCCGGGGGGTTGCTGCTTAAGCCATACAATTTGGGTCATGAGCACGGACGCAACTCCCGATATCAAGCCCCGAAGCAGAGCAGTCACCGATGGAATCCACGCAGCCCCGGCGCGCGGCATGTTCCGCGCAGTGGGAATGGGGGACGACGATTTCGCCAAGCCGCAGATCGGCGTCGCCAGTTCCTGGAATGAGATCACTCCCTGCAACCTCTCACTGAACCGCCTGGCCCAGGGGGCCAAGGAAGGCGTCCACGCCGGCGGCGGCTTCCCGATGCAGTTCGGGACCATTTCCGTTTCCGACGGTATTTCCATGGGCCACGAGGGCATGCACTTCTCCCTGGTGTCCCGCGAGGTCATCGCCGACTCGGTGGAAACCGTCATGCAGGCCGAGCGCATCGACGGCTCCGTCCTGCTGGCCGGCTGCGACAAGTCGCTCCCCGGCATGCTGATGGCCGCCGCCCGCCTGGACCTGGCCAGCGTCTTCCTCTACGCCGGTTCCATCATGCCCGGCTTCGCCAAGCTCGAGGACGGCACCGAGAAGGAAGTCACTCTGATCGACGCCTTCGAGGCGGTCGGAGCCTGCGCCGCCGGCAAGATGAGCCGCAAGGACCTGGACGCGATCGAACGCGCCATCTGCCCGGGCGAAGGCGCCTGCGGCGGCATGTACACCGCGAACACCATGGCCTGCATCGGCGAGGCCCTGGGCATGTCCCTGCCGGGTTCCGCCGCGCCGCCGTCGGCCGACCGCCGCCGTGACGCCTTTGCCCGCAAGTCCGGCGAGGCCGTCGTCAACCTGCTGCGCCTGGGCATCACTGCCCGGGACATCATGACCAAGAAGGCCTTCGAGAACGCGATCGCCGTCACGATGGCCTTCGGCGGTTCCACCAACGCCGTGCTCCACCTGCTGGCAATCGCCCGCGAGGCCCAGGTGGAACTGACGCTGGACGACTTCAACCGCATCGGCGACAAGATCCCGCATCTGGGCGACCTGAAGCCCTTCGGCCGCTATGTCATGGTCGACGTCGACAGGATGGGCGGCGTCCCGGTCATCATGAAGGCGCTGCTGGACGCGGGCCTGCTGCACGGCGACTGCCTGACCGTGACGGGCAGGACCGTTGCGGAGAACCTCGCGGAGATCAACCCGCCGGACCTCGACGGGAAGATCCTGCGCGCGCTGGATAACCCGATCCATAAGACCGGCGGCATCACCATCCTGCACGGCTCGATGGCGCCGGAGGGCGCTGTCGTCAAGAGCGCCGGCTTCGACGCCGACGTCTTCGAAGGCACCGCCCGCGTGTTCGAACGCGAGCAAGGGGCGCTGGATGCCCTGGATAACGGCGAGATCAAGGCCGGAGACGTCGTCGTGATCCGCTACGAGGGCCCCAAGGGCGGTCCGGGCATGCGGGAGATGCTGGCCATCACCGGCGCCATCAAGGGTGCGGGCCTGGGCAAGGACGTGCTGCTGCTGACCGACGGCCGCTTCTCCGGCGGCACCACCGGCCTGTGCATCGGCCATGTTGCGCCCGAGGCGGTCGACGGCGGCCCGATCGCCTTCGTCAAGGACGGCGACCGGATCCGCGTGGATATTGCCGCCCGCAGTTTCGACCTGCTGGTCGACGACGAGGAGCTCGCGGCCCGCAAGGTCGGCTGGGAGCCGCTGCCGGCCAAGTTCACCTCCGGGGTGCTGGCCAAGTACGCCAAGCTGGTGCACTCGGCCAGCACCGGCGCCTACTGCGGCTAGGACTTCCGACTGGCGGACACTGTGTCCGAATACTGAGACGCAGTGTCCGCCAGTTGACACCCTCGGGCTCCGGAGGGAAGACTGAAGGCATGCAGATCGTAAACGTAGTCCTTATTACCAAGCGCGTGGCGTAAGCCGCATTTGGTCTGACTACGTCTACGCGCGAACCCCTCTCGGAGCCACCAGGCTGGAGGGGTTTTTCTATTTGCAGAAGAGAACAGAAGCCGGGCCGGCAGAATGCCTGCCCGGCGGGCACATCGACAACAGTAAGATCCGCAAAGGAAGAGTCCGATGAGTAAAGGATCGCCGGTCAGCCCTTCGCTGATGGCAACAAAGGCGCCCGCACGCACCGCCGCGGGCGAAGCCAAACCAAAAGATGTAGCTTCCTCTGTCTCTTCCACTGTGGACGCCGCGGGCCCGGTCCAGGGACCCAACAACATCGTGGCGCCCATCGAAATGACCGGCTCACAAGCCGTTGTCCGTTCACTGGAAGAACTCGGCGTCGACGACGTCTTCGGGTTGCCAGGTGGGGCCATCCTGCCCACCTACGACCCCCTCATGGATTCGGCCAAGATCAATCACATCCTGGTCCGCCACGAACAGGGAGCAGGGCACGCCGCGCAGGGCTATGCCATGGTCACCGGCCGGCCAGGTGTCTGCATCGCCACCTCCGGCCCCGGAGCCACCAACCTGGTGACCGCCATCGCCGACGCGCACATGGATTCCGTGCCGATGGTGGCCATCACCGGCCAGGTGTCCAGCGCGGTGATCGGCTCGGATGCGTTCCAGGAAGCGGACATCGTGGGCATCACGATGCCCATCACCAAGCATTCCTACCTGGTCACCAAGGCAGCGGATATTCCGCGTGTGCTGGCCGAGGCGTTCCATATCGCCTCCACCGGCCGGCCGGGTCCGGTGCTGGTGGACATTACCAAGGACGCCCAGCAGTCCAAGATGACATTCTCCTGGCCGCCGCGGATCGACCTCCCCGGCTACCGCACCGTGGTGCGCGGCCATGCCAAGCAGGTCCGTGAAGCGGCCAAGCTGATCGCCGCCGCCGAGCGTCCGGTCTTCTACGTCGGCGGCGGCGTGGTCAAGGGGCATGCTTCCGCGGAGCTGCTCGAACTGGCCGAACTGGTCGGAGCGCCCGTGGCCACGACCCTGATGGCCAAGGGCGTGTTCCCGGACTCGCACCAGCAGCATGTGGGCATGCCCGGAATGCACGGTTCCGTGAGCGCAGTGACCGCGCTGCAGCAGGCGGACCTGCTCATCACGCTGGGTGCGCGGTTCGATGACCGCGTGACCGGCGTACTCTCCACCTTCGCCCCGAATGCCAAGGTGATCCACGCCGATATCGATCCGGCGGAAATCTCCAAGAACCGCACCGCGGACGTGCCGATCGTCGGATCCGTCAAGGAGATTATTCCGGAGCTGGCCGAGGCCGTGCGCGAGCAGTTCGCCGCGACCGGCAAGCCGGACCTGAGCGAATGGTGGGACAGCCTCAACCGTCTTCGCGAGACATATCCGATCGGCTTCACGCAGCCGGAGGACGGTCTGTCCGCGCCGCAGCGGGTCATCCAGCGGATCGGCGAGCTGACCGGACCGGAAGGGGTCTACGTCGCCGGCGTCGGACAGCACCAGATGTGGGCGGCCCAGTTCATCAAGTATGAACGTCCGCACGCCTGGCTGAACTCCGGCGGGCTGGGCACCATGGGCTACTCCGTCCCGGCTGCAATGGGCGCCAAGGTGGGCACCCCGGACCGCGTGGTCTGGGCGATTGACGGCGATGGCTGCTTCCAGATGACCAACCAGGAACTGGCTACCTGCGTGATCAACAAAATCCCGATCAAGGTCGCGGTGATCAACAATTCGTCCCTGGGCATGGTGCGCCAGTGGCAGACCCTGTTCTATGAGGGCCGCTACTCCAACACGGACCTGCTGACGGGCCATGGCACCATCCGGGTCCCGGACTTCGTTAAGCTGGCCGATGCCTACGGCTGCGCTGGCCTGCGCTGCGAGCGGGACGAGGATATCGACGCGACGATCCAGCAGGCGCTCGAGATCAACGACCGGCCCGTCGTCGTCGACTTCGTGGTCAGCCGTGATTCCATGGTGTGGCCGATGGTCCCCGCCGGAGTCAGCAACGACCTCATCCAGATCGCCCGCGACATGACCCCGGAGTGGGAGCAGGAGGACTGACCATGGCACGCCATACCCTTTCCGTGCTGGTTGAAGACGTACCGGGTGTGCTCACCCGGGTGGCCAGCCTGTTCGCCCGCCGGGCGTTCAACATCCATTCATTGGCCGTCGGCCCCACGGAGGTGTCCGGGCTGTCCCGGATCACCGTGGTGGTCGAGGCCGAGGGTGATCTGCTCGAGCAGGTCACCAAACAACTGAACAAGCTCATCAATGTCATCAAGATCGTGGAGCTTGTTCCCGAGTCTTCCGTGCAACGCGACCACATCCTGGTCAAGGTTCGTGCGGATGCCGCAACACGGCTGCAGGTAACCCAGGCAGCAGATCTGTTCCGCGCCTCGGTGGTCGACGTTTCCACAGAATCGCTGGTCATCGAGGCAACCGGCACCGCCGAGAAGCTCAACGCACTGCTGTCAGTGCTGGAGCCGTTTGGCATCCGCGAAATTGTCCAATCCGGAACGCTGGCCGTTGGCCGCGGCGCCAAGTCGATGAGCGACCGCGCCCTGCGTTCCGCTTAGCTAAACCCGCTTCCGGGTCCGGCTGCACAGCCGGGCCCGCAAAGACCGCAATATCAATCAGGAGAATGCAAAAGTGACTGAACTTTTCTACGACGACGACGCCGACCTCTCGCTCATCCAGGGCCGCAAGGTTGCCGTGATCGGTTACGGCAGCCAGGGCCATGCCCATGCCCTGAGCCTGCGCGACTCCGGCGTCGATGTCCGCGTCGGCCTCAAGGAGGGCTCCAAGTCCCGCGCCAAGGCTGAGGCCGAGGGCCTGAAGGTCCTCAACGTTGCCGACGCCGTCGCCGAAGCCGACCTCATCATGGTCCTTACCCCGGACCAGGCCCAGCGCTTCGTCTACGCCGAGGAAATCGCCCCGAACCTGAAGTCCGGCGACGCACTGTTCTTCGGACACGGCTTCAACATCCGCTACGGCTACATCAAGCCGCCGGCGGACGTGGACGTCGCACTGGTCGCTCCGAAGGGCCCGGGCCACATCGTGCGCCGCGAATTCGAAGCCGGCCGCGGTGTTCCGGACCTGATCGCCGTCGAGCAGGATGCTTCCGGCAAGGCCTGGGACCTGGCGCTGTCCTACGCCAAGGGCATCGGCGGCACCCGTGCCGGCGTCATCAAGACCACCTTCACTGAAGAGACCGAGACGGACCTCTTCGGCGAGCAGGCCGTCCTGTGCGGCGGTGCTTCGCAGCTGATCCAGTACGGCTTCGAGACCCTGACCGAAGCCGGCTACAAGCCGGAGGTCGCCTACTTCGAGGTCCTGCACGAACTGAAGCTGATCGTCGACCTGATGGTCGAAGGCGGCATCGCCAAGCAGCGCTGGAGCGTCTCCGACACCGCCGAGTACGGTGACTACGTCTCCGGCCCGCGCGTGATCGACCCGCACGTGAAGGAGAACATGAAGGCTGTCCTGAAGGACATCCAGGACGGCACCTTCGCCAAGCGCTTCATCGACGACCAGGACGCCGGAGCTCCGGAGTTCAAGGAACTGCGCCGGAAGGGCGAGGAGCACCCGATCGAGGCCACCGGCCGCGAGCTGCGCAAGCTCTTCTCCTGGATCAAGTCCACGGACGACGACTACACCGAAGGTTCCGTTGCCCGCTAAGGCGCGCTGAACCCCAAAAAGGCCGGACACACACTTCACATTGTGGGTCCGGCCTTTTTGTCGATCTAGACTAAACAAATCAACCGTACTGTTTCGCAGAGGATCCCTGAAACCATGCAAAAACCAGTAGTACTTTTGGCTGAAGAGCTGTCGCCGGCCACCATCGAGGCGCTGGGCCCCGATTTCGAAATCCGCACGACGGACGGCGCGGACCGTTCCCAGCTGCTGCCGGCCATCGCCGACGTGGACGCGATCCTCGTGCGTTCGGCCACCCAGGTGGATGCCGAAGCCATTGCCGCGGCGAAGAACCTGAAGGTCATCGCCCGCGCCGGCGTCGGCCTCGACAACGTGGACATCAAGGCTGCCACCCAGGCCGGCGTCATGGTGGTCAACGCGCCGACGTCGAACATCGTCTCCGCGGCCGAACTGACGGTCGGGCACATCCTCTCCCTGGCCCGCCACATTCCGGCGGCCAACGCTGCACTGAAGAACGGCGAGTGGAAGCGGTCCAAGTACACCGGTACGGAACTGTACGAAAAGAAGATCGGGATCATCGGCCTCGGCCGGATCGGCGCCCTGATCGCCTCCCGCCTGCAGGCCTTCGAGACCGAGATCCTGGCCTACGATCCCTACGTGACGTCCGCCCGCGCTGCGCAGCTGGGCGTCCGGCTGGTCAGCCTGGACGAGCTGCTGGAGCAAAGCGACTTCATCTCCATCCACATGCCCAAGACGCCGGAGACCGTCGGCATGATCGGTGACGCCGCCTTCGACAAGATGAAGGACACCGCCTACGTGGTCAACGTAGCCCGCGGCGGCCTCATCGACGAGGACAGCCTGTACCGCGCGCTCAAGGACAAGAAAATCGCCGGTGCGGCCATCGACGTCTTTGCCAAGGAACCCAGCACCGACCTGCCGTTCTTTGCGCTGGAGAATGTCGTCGTCACCCCGCACCTGGGCGCCTCCACCGAGGAAGCGCAGGAGAAGGCCGGCATTTCGGTCGCCAAGTCCGTCCGCCTGGCCCTGGCCGGCGAGCTGGTTCCCGACGCGGTCAACGTGGCCGGCGGCGTCATCGCCGAAGACGTGCGCCCGGGCATCCCGCTGATCGAGAAGCTGGGCCGGATCTTCACCGCCCTGTCCCACGGATCCGTCACCCAGATCGACGTCGAGGTCGCCGGCGAAATCGCCGCATTGGATGTCAAGGCGCTGGAGCTGGCGGCCCTGAAGGGTGTCTTCAAGGACATCGTCTCCGAGCAGGTCTCCTACGTGAACGCACCGGTCCTGGCCGAACAGCGGGGGATCAGCACCCGTCTGATCACCACCACGGAGGTCGAGGACTACCGCAACGTTCTGACCATCCGCGGCGCACTGTCCGACGGTACCCAGATTTCGGTGTCCGGCACGCTGACCGGACCCAAGCAGATCGAAAAGCTGGTCGGCATCAACGGCTACGACCTGGAGATCCCGATCAGCGAGCACCTGCTGGTCATGCTCTACCAGGACCGTCCGGGCGTCATCGGCACGCTGGGCCGCCTCCTCGGCGAAAAGGACATCAACATCGCCGGCATGCAGGTGGCCCGCAAGGCTGAAGGCGGACAGGCCCTGTCCCTGCTGGCCGTGGACAGCGCCGTTCCGCAGGACGTGCTCGACGCGATCCGCGAGGCGATCGGCGCCACTGTGGCCCGCGAGGTCGACCTGCAGGACTAATCGCGACTAATGCAGGCGGGCGCGGCCCGGCATTCTGCGGACGACGACGTCGCCGCGCCGATTGCCGGGCCGCGCCTTCGGTTTTCCGGATTTCGACAACCTCCGCGAGCGGGGGTAATTTCTAAGGGTGCATTCTTCCTCTGAAAAGACCCCGTTCTACATCACCACGGCCATTTCCTATCCGAATGGCCGGCCGCATATCGGCCACGCCTACGAGGTCATCGCCACCGACGCCATGGCCCGCTTCAAGCGGCTGGACGGCTACGATGTCCGGTTCCTGACCGGAACGGACGAGCACGGGCTGAAGATGCAGCAGACCGCCGAGAAGGAGGGCCTGACGGCCCGGCAGCTGGCGGACCGTAATTCCCAGATCTTCCAGGACATGGCCGGCCTGCTGAATATCTCCCACGACCGCTTCATCCGCACCACGGACGCGGACCACTATGAGGCGTCCCAGGCCATTTGGAAGCGCATGGAGGAGGCCGGGGACATCTATCTGGATTCCTATGCCGGCTGGTATTCGGTGCGGGACGAGGCCTACCACGTCGAGGCGGAGACGGAGGTGCGCGAGGACGGTGTCCGCTACGCCCTCCTGACCGGAACGCCGGTCGAATGGACTGAGGAACAGACCTACTTCTTCCGGCTGTCCGGCTTTGCCGACCGCCTGCTGAAGCACTATGAGGAAAACCCCGCGTTCATCGGGCCCAGCCAGCGGCGCAACGAGGTCATGAGCTTCGTGTCCGGCGGCCTGGAGGACCTGTCCATCAGCCGCACCACCTTCGACTGGGGCGTGCCGGTGCCGGGCCACCCGGAACATGTGATGTACGTGTGGGTGGACGCGCTGACCAACTACCTGACCGGCGTCGGCTATCCGGATACCGACGGCGGTACCTACCGCCGCTACTGGCCGGCGGACCTGCACGTCATCGGCAAGGACATTGCCCGCTTCCATGCCGTCTACTGGCCGGCGTTCCTGATGTCCGCGGGGCTGCCGCTGCCCAAGCGCGTGTACGCGCACGGCTTCCTCTTCAACAAGGGGGAGAAGATGTCCAAGTCGGTCGGCAATGTGGTGGACCCGTTCGCGCTGGTGGACACCTACGGCCTGGACCAGCTGCGCTACTTCCTGCTGCGCGAGGTGCCTTTCGGCCAGGACGGCAATTACAGCCACGATGGCATTGTTGGCCGGATGAACGCGGACCTGGCCAATGACCTTGGCAATCTGGCCCAGCGGTCGCTGTCCATGGTCGCCAAGAACTGCTCAGGGGCCGTTCCCCAGCCCGGTGTTTTCTCCGCCGAGGACAAGGAACTGCTGGACGCCGCCGCCGGCCTGCTGGAAACCGCCCGGGCTGATTACGAGGTGCAGGACTTCCACCGGGCGCTCGAGTCCATCTGGACCGTGGTCGCGGACACCAACCGCTATTTCACCGTGCAGGAACCGTGGGTTCTGCGGAAGACCGACGTTGAACGCATGAACACGGTCCTGTATGTCACCTTGGAAGTGCTGCGCACCGTGGCCATCCTGGTCCAGCCGGTGGTGCCGGACAGTGCCGCCAAGCTGCTGGCGCTGCTGGGACAGGACGACGACGGCGCCCGCACCTTCGCGGCGCTGGCCGCACCCATCGTGCCGGGCACCGGGCTGCCGGCGCCCAAGCCGGTCTTCCCCAAGTATGAGGAGCCGGTGGAGGCTTAGGCCGCGGACGGGGCTTCGTTCAGCGGGGGAACCGGTCCGGGGCCGTCTCGGCCATGACCGCGGCGATCTGTTGCTGCTGCAGGCGGGCCACATCCCGCAGCTGTCGCAGGTGGTCCGCGTCGAGCCGGGGATCCGACGGGGCAAGGGCCAGCAGTGTCTCCCAGAGGCATTCCTTGCCGCGGACCGCGGTCTGCAGGGACTCCAGCTCCAACTGTGGCGCGGTGCCGTTGCGGGAGCGCAGCAGATTGAGCGGATTTACCCTGCTGACCTGCGCACCGGCCGCCGCCAGCCCCAGCTTGACGTTGCTGGATGACAATCCAAGCCTTGAGATCAGCCGGCGGACTTCATCCCGCTCGCCGGCGATCTGCTCCCGCAGGTGCCGGAACATTTCTTCGTGCGCTGTGCCGCGCCAGGTGGCCTGGGCCGCGTCGAACAAGCGGACCCCGGCCGTTGCGGCGGCCAGGTGGTCGTTCAGATAGGCCTCCAGCGGCCGGGAAGGGGACTTAGTCATCGTGCGCTCCTGTTCCGTCGATCGTCAGTAGCCTTACCTTATCCGGGCGTCGCGGAGTCCCGCACCCTCGCTGGCTCCGCAGTACGCGCACGTCTGACCGGTTTTTCATACGTGTGCTACTGAGTCACCGGGAGGGGTGACGGGATGCGCCTGTCAGCGGACAAGGTCCTCGGGGTGTTCGAAGCGGGTCTTCCGGTGGTGCACCGTGCGGTTCCACAGCCAGGTCAGCAGCCAGAGCACGACGCCGATCGCCAGCATGATGCCGGCGATCTGGTACTCGATGGGGTCCTGGGCCCAAGGGCCGACCAGGAACGCGCAGGTCAGGATCCCAAGGTAGGGGAGGATCCCCGGGGAGCGGAAGTGCCGGTGCTCCACCGGGCTGCGCCGCAGCACCAGGACGGCGATGTTGACGATCGTAAAGACGCCCAGCAGCAGGAGGGCAGTGGTGCCGCCGAGTGCGCTGACCGTGTCCGCACCCATGAAGTTCGTCACCGTGATGATCAGGCCTAAGGCAAGCACGGTGGTGAAGATGATGGAGGTCCACGGCGAACGGCGGCGCGGCAGGACTTTGCCCAGCACCGGAGGAAGCACATCCTGCCGGGCCATGCCGAAGAGCAGCCGGCTGGCCATCAGCATGTTGATCAGTGCGGTATTGGCCACGGCGAACATGGACAGGAACGGGTAGATGACATCGACCGGCAGGCCCGGAGCGCCGATGCGGACCACTTCAAGCAATGGCGTTGAACTTTCGGACAGCATGCCGATTGGCACGATCGCCACTGCGCTGATCGAGACGAGCACATAGACCACTACAGTGATGCTCAGGCCGGTCAGCATCACTTTCGGGAAGATCCGGACCGGATCCTTGGTTTCCTCCGCCATGTTCACCGAGTCCTCGAACCCCACCATGGAGAAGAAGGCCAGCGAGGTGGCAGCGGTCAGGGCCAGGAAGACGCTCTTGTCACCGGATGTTTCGAAGACGACAGTGCGGCTGAAATCCACATTTCCCTGGGACATGGCCCAGAATCCTATGAGGATCACGATCAGCAGGCCGGTGAACTCGACCAGGGTGAGCACCACGTTGAACTTCACGCTCTCGCTCACGCCCCGCAGATTGATCACCGCCAGCAGCGCCATGAAGATGACCGCGACCCAGGTGACGCCGGTCTGGTTCCAGTCGAGGTTGAATCCGACGATGAAGTTCTCGGCCAGGAACTTGGCGGCCGTAGAGGCGGAGGTGATGCCGGAACTAAGCACCGCGAAGGTCACCAGGAACGTCAGGAAGTGAATGCCGAAGGCCTTGTGCGTGTACAGAGCCGCCCCTGCGGCCTGCGGATACTTCGTAACCAGCTCCAGATAGGAGAAGGCCGTGATCGTGGCGACCGCGAACGCCAGCAGGATCGGAGCCCAGGCCGCGCCGCCGATTTCCCCGGCGACCCTGCCCGTCAGCGCGTAGACGCCGGTGCCCAGGATGTCGCCGACGATGAACAGGAGGAGGAGCTTGGGGCCGATGGCCCGCTTCAGTTCCGGCTGCTCTTGGACCAGTATGGGTTTGCTCATCGTCAAACTCCATCGAATGTAACGGAATTGATCTTGGCGGAACAGTAATGCTTTAAACAGAGATGCTTTAACTGTTCCAGCCAACGTAGCACGCAGCCGCCGCGGCGTCTGCTGCCGCGGCGGCTTTTTCGGTCAGGGCTCCCGGAGGCGCTACGTGGTCGCCAGTCCTTCCACCGGTGACAGCCGGACCGCCCGCCGCGCGGGCATGACCGAGGCCAGCAGGCCCGCAACGATGGCCACGGCCAGAACCGCCGCCAGCTGCGTCCAGGGCAGGACCGGTACGACGTCGGCGACCGCACCGAGGGCGGCCTGCGCGCCGAGGACTCCGTAGGCGGAACCCAGCACTGTACCCAGCAGTGCCGCCGCCCCGGCGATCAGCACCGCCTCCACGGCCAGCATCCCCCGCAGCTGCCCCTTCGTCAGGCCGAGTGCCCGCAGCAGGGCGGATTCGCGGGTCCGTTCCAGCACGGACAGCGAGAGGGTGTTCGCCACCCCGATCAGCGCAATCAGCACAGCCACGGCCAGCAACGCAGTGACGACCAGCAGGAGCACATCGATGACCTCGTTGAACGTCGCCTTCTCCACAGCGGCACCGGAGACCTGGTAATCGTTGACGTGCACCACGGAGGCCAGCTCGGTGCGCAGGTCCATGAGCTCTCCTCCGGACAGATCCGGTTCGACGGCGAGCCACAGTTCCGAAGCCGCGTCTGCCGCGGGACCGCCCAGCTGGTCCATCACCGCGGCGGAGATCAGCGGCGGGAAGTCATCCGCTTCCGAGGTGACGACCCGCAGTTCGGCTTGGCCGCTGGCACCGGTCACAGTGAGGGTATCCGCTGCAGTCCCGGCGGGCATGAGGATGGTGTCCGCGTCGAGGATCAAGGCATCGTCCCGCAGCAGACCGTTCTTTTCTTCCGGCAGGGCGAGGACGGGAACAGGACCGCCCGGCTCCTGATCGGCCGCCTCCGGCGTTCCGGTGTCTTCCAGTGTTCCGGCCGGCAGCAGCAGCGCGGCATCCTGGACTCCTGGCACCTCCCGGGCGGCCGTAACGGCGCCGCCTGACAATGGTCCGCCCGCGAGCGTGGGTCCGCTGATGGCCACATCCACCGGATAGCTTTCATCCAGGGCGTTGTCGAAGCCGGTACGGGCAGAGGCCGCACCGGTCATCATCATCGTCACCAGGGTGACACCGATCAGCAGCGCCGCCGCCGTGGACGAGGTCCGGGCAGGATTCCGCACTGCGTTGGCCGCCGCGAGCCTGCCCGGGACACCGAGTCCGGCGGCCAGCCTGCCCGTTCCGGAGACCAGGGCGGGGACAAAGAGAACCGCGCACAGCAGGATGCCGACGAAGGACAGCGCTCCGCCCGGCAGCGCCACCAGCAGCTGCCCGGACGCGGCGCCGGCGGCCAGCAGTGCGGCGCCGCCCGCCAGCAGAACCAAGCCGAGAGCCAGCCGCAGGCGTCCCTTCCGGTTGCCCAGGGCCGCGTCGTCGGCGGGGCGCAGTGCGGCCAGCGGTGCGACGGCGGTGGCCGCCCGGGCCGGGAAGGACGCGGCGACGAGCGTCATCAGGATGCCTGCCGCCAGGCCGGCGGCAATGGCCGACGGCGGCACCGCCAGGGTGGCGAATTCGCTGCCGGGAATCGTCCTGGCATAGGAGACCAGCCCGGCCATGACGCCCGTGGCCAGCAGTACCCCGGCCACCGATGCAACGGAGCCCACCACGGCCGCCTCGGCCAGCACTGAATTGCGGATCTGCCGCTGGCTGGAGCCGATGCACCGCAGCAGCGCCAATTCCCGGGTCCGCTGGGCCACCAGGACGGAGAAGGTGTTGGAGATGACCAGTGCGGAGACCAGTACGGCTACCAGCGCGAACGCCAGCAGGATGATGGTCAGTTGGTCGCTGCCGCCGGTCAGGGACTGGACGACTGCGGTGGTCTGCTCGTCGGCGGTCCGCACGTTCAGGTTTGGGTAGCCTGCGCCCTCGAGCAGCCGGGCCACGTCGTCGGCCGCCTGGTTGCTGCCGGTTCCGGCGGCCAGATCGAGCTGGATGCTGTGGATGGCCGGCTCGCCTCCGGCCAGGGATGCGACCGTCCGGTCCTCTGCCAGCAGCTGCGGCAGCGCCGCCAGGAACGGATCCGCGGAGGGCGCGACGATGCCCACCACGGTGGCGGCTGTGCCGGCGTCGTCCAGGTCCTGCTGTGCCGAGGCGCCGGTACCCGGAGCGATGGACAGCACGTCACCGATGTTCACCCCGTACTTGTCGGCGCTGGCCGCATCCAGCGCCAGTTCTCCAGGTCCGCCCGGGAGCGAACCCTCAAGCAGCTGCGCGGCTTCGAGCTTCTCCGGCGCCGTATTGGCCACCTGGGCGAAGACCGCGTTGCGCCCGGTGCCGAAGGCGGCCAGCGACGTGGACCGGACGTAGGCCGCCTCCACTGCGGGGTCCCGGAGCGCGGCGTCCGCTGCGGCGGGATCCAGCGGCTCGTCGGAGGTGACCACCAGATCCGCCTTGGCATACGCCGCGCCGAGGCTGGCGCCCAGCGATGCCTGGGTGGTGGCGTTGACCATGAGCGTGGCGCTGAGGAACGCGACGGCCAGCACCACCGCCAGGCCGACGGCGATGAAACGGCGCGCGTGGCTGCGCACCTGGGACAGGGCAATGTTCAGCATGGGTTATTCCCCCAGCCGGGCCAGGGCGGCCAGGATCTCTTCGCCGCTGGGCCGCTGCAGTTCGCCGACCAGCTCGCCGTCGTTCATCAGCACCACGCGGTCGGCGTAGGAGGCGGCCACCGGGTCGTGGGTGACCATGATGATGGTCTGGCCCATTTCCTTGGTGGAGCGGCGGAGCAGGGAGAGCACCTCGGCCCCCACCTTGGAATCCAGGTTGCCGGTGGGCTCATCGCCGAAGATGACATCCGGGCGGGTGAGCAGGGCGCGGGCGACGGCGACGCGCTGCTGCTGGCCGCCGGAGAGCTCGTGCGGGCGGTGCCGGAGCCGTTCGGCCAGGCCGAGGGTGGCGGTCACCGAGCGGAACCACTCCCTGTCCACGCTGCCGCCGGCCAGGGCGACCGGCAGCGTGATGTTCTGTTCGGCGGTCAGCGTCTGCACCAGGTTGAAGGCCTGGAAGACAAAGCCCACGCGGTCCCGGCGCAGTTCCGTCAGCTGGTTGTCGGTCAGCTGCGTGATGTCCGTGCCGCCGATCAGGATCTGCCCGCCGTCGCACGCGTCAAGCCCGGCCAGGCAGTGCATGAGGGTGGACTTACCGGAGCCGGACGGCCCCATGATCGCGGTGAACTTGCCGGCTTCGAAGCCGACGTCCACCCCGCGCAGGGCGGTCACGCGGGTGTCGCCCCTGCCATAGGTTTTGGTCAGGCCGCGGGCGACGACGGCGTCCGCCTTGGCAGAGTGGGCTGGGGCTGCCGGGGGCGCGGGTTGGGTCTCGTAGCCGGTGCGTGGCACGGTTTCTCCTTGGATCGGTGATGGGGTCGTATCCAAGGTAGGTATCGGGAGCCGGCCGGCGGATCGGGCTGCGGACGGAAAAAGCCGGCCCGCCGCCGTCGTTCTTTCATACCGCGGGATGAGGCTGGTCTCAGCTCCAGGCGGCAGGCACCCTGCCTCAGCTGGGGTCAGCCCGCCGTCACAATGCCCGTTTCATAGGCGATGACCACAGCCTGGACGCGGTCACGCGCGCCCAGCTTGGCCAGGATATGGCCCACGTGCGTCTTGACGGTGGCCTCGGAGAGAAACAACTGCGCGGCAATCTCCGGATTGGACAGGCCCTGGGCAATCAGCGTGAACACCTCGCGCTCGCGGGCGGTGAGGGATTCGACCGCCGCGGTGTGGGCCGTGCGTGCCGGGCTGGGGGCCGTAAGCAGGGGAGCGACGTGGTCCAGCAGGCGCCGCGTGGTGGAGGGGGCAATCACGGCATCGCCGCGGTGCACCGTGCGGATCGCGGCCAGCAGCTCCTCCGGCGGCGCATCCTTGAGCAGGAAGCCGCTGGCGCCGGCCTGGATCGCGGACAGGGCGTACTCATCGAGGTCGAAGGTGGTCAGCACGACGATCTTCAGGTCCGCCAGCGCGGAGCCGTCCGGCTGCCCGGCGGCGCGGTCGAGCAGTCTTTGGGTCGCCTCGATCCCGTCCATCACCGGCATGCGGACGTCCATGAGGACGACGTCGGCCCGGGTTGCCGCGAGCGCCGAGAGGGCCTCCATGCCGTTGCCGGCCTCCGCGACCACTTCCAGGTCCGGCTGGGAATTGATCAGCATGGTGAAGCCGCTGCGCACCAACTGCTGGTCGTCGACCAGCGCCACCCGGATGGGAGCGGCAGGGGCCGGTCCGGGCGCGGCCGGCGTGGAAATGGTCATGTTCTCTGCCTCGTTATTTGCTAAGCCTCGGTGTAGGGGATGAAAGCCTGGACCCGGAAACCTCCGCCGGCCCGGGGCGCAGCCCGCACCGTCCCATCGTAGAGGGCCAGCCGCTCGGTCATGCCGACGATTCCCTGGCCCGCGCCGGCGGTGGCCGGATCCGCGTCAGCGCCGCGGCCGTCGTCGTCGACTTGCAGTTCCAGGCCCTTACCGGTCCATTCCAGCCGGACCTCAGCCGCGGTATTCGGTCCGGCATGCTTGAGCACATTGGTCAGTGCTTCCTGGACGACGCGGTACGCGGTGAGCTCGGCGCCTGCCGGCAGCGCGCGGCGCGGTTCGCCCTGGGCGGTGTACCGGACCGCCAGCCCGGCTTTCCGGACCGTCCCGACCATGGTTTCGACGTCGGCCAGCGCGGGCAGGGGGCGGGTCGAGGCAACCTCGTCGCTGCGCAGGACACCGAGCAGCCGGCGCATCTCGCGCAGCGAAGTCCGGCCAGTGTCCGCGATGGTGCCCAGCGTGTTGAGCGCGACCTGCGGATCCTGGGCCCCGGCATAGCGGGCGCCGTCGGCCTGGGTGATGATGACCGAGAGCGAATGCGCCACGATGTCGTGCATTTCGCGGGCGATGTGGCTGCGTTCATCAGCTGCGGCGAGGTCGCGCTCCTGCTGGCGTTCGATTTCCAGCCGATGTGCCCGGTCCCGCAGCGCCTCGACCTGCAGTCGCCGGGTCCGTTGGAGGTCGCCGAAGGTCCAGGCGAGCACGGAGAGCAGTTCAATGAACACGAAATTGGCGGCTGCCAGCAGCAGCCAGCTGGTGCCGGTCAGGTCCGGCGGACTGATATTGGGCTGCCGGATTCCGTAGAGGACCGCGCCCAGCGTCCCCGCTCCCAAGGCGGCGAGACCACACCAGCGGGGTCCATAGGCTGCCGCAGCATGGATCATGACCGGCGCGCTGATGAGGGCGGGCACCGGCGCGAGGTCCGCCAGCCACACGAAAAAGAAGACGGTGACGAGGACGGCCGTGGCAGGAACCGGGTGGCTGCGGCGCCAGGCGAGGGGGACGATCATGGCCACGGAAGCGACGAACAGCACCCGGTCCATGAAGATAAACGGAAGTGCCAGGAACGTCAGCCAGACGAGCATCGCGAGGAAGTCGACTTTTCGGGGATTGCGCTGGAACCAGCGGTAGATCTTCTGATGCAGGCCCATGGTGTGTAACTTTAGGGGGAGCCGGCCCGGGCGGGCATCCACCCTAGGTCTGAGGTGCGGGGCTGTCCGGATTCTGAGACGGATTGCCCATGATGTGGGACGGCTCCTTAAACTCATGGCCATGAGCACATCCATTCATCTGGCAGTAATCCCCGGTGACGGCATTGGCCCTGAAGTCATTGCCGAAGCCGTCAAGGTCCTGAAGAAGGTCACGGAAAACGAGTCCGTGTCCTTCGAACTCAAGGAATTCAAGCTCGGTGCCGAGCATTGGCTCGCCACGGGCGAAACCCTGCCGGATTCGACGCTCGAGGAACTGCGGGGGCATGACGCGATCCTGTTCGGCGCCGTCGGGGCCGCTCCCGGGGACACCCGCATCCCGTCGGGCATCATCGAGCGGGAGATGCTGCTCAAGCTGCGCTTCAGCCTGGACCACTATGTCAACCTGCGGCCCGCAAAGCTGTTCGCCGGCGTCGAAAGCCCGCTCGCCAACCCGGGTGCGATCGACTTCGTCGTCGTCCGCGAGGGCACCGAAGGACCGTATGTAGGCAACGGCGGGGCGCTGCGCGTGGGCACGCCGCATGAGATCGCCACGGAAGTCTCGGTCAACACGGCCCACGGCGTCGAGCGCGTCGTCCGCGATGCCTTCCGCCGCGCCAGCGAGCGTCCGCGCAAGAAGGTCACCCTGGTGCACAAGCACAATGTGCTGGTCCACGCCGGCCATCTGTGGAAGCGCACGGTCGAGGCTGTTGCCAAGGAATTCCCCGAGGTCACCCACGACTACCTGCACATCGACGCCGCCACCATCTTCATGGTCACCGACCCGTCCCGCTTCGACGTGATCGTGACGGACAATCTTTTCGGCGACATCATCACGGACCTGGCCGCCGCCGTCACCGGCGGCATCGGCCTGGCCGCTTCGGGCAACATCAACATGGACCGGACCGCGCCGTCGATGTTCGAACCGGTCCACGGCTCCGCTCCGGACATTGCCGGCCAGCAGAAGGCGGATCCGACGGCGGCCATCCTGTCCGTGGCCCTGCTCCTTGAGCACCTTGGACTCCATGAGGCAGCCTCGCGGGTGGAAAAGGCGGTTGAGAGCGATGTCGCCAACCGCGGCAGGACCGCCCGGAGCACGGCCGAAGTGGGCGACGCGATCGCATCAGCCCTCTGATTGCTGCCGCCCCTGCCGCCTCCGCCGCTCGCCGGCTTGCCGGCGGGGCGGCAGGGGCCTTTGTGAAAAGCGATACGCTGTAACAGCACAAGAAATTTCCGGCACAAGGGCGTGCTTGTATCCGTGGAGGAAGTATGACTCAGACCAAGAGTGACCTGGAGTTCGCCCGGCACCTTTCGAACCGGCCGAAGAGCGCAGAACAGCGCGCAGCGGTCCTCGCCAACCCCGGCTTCGGCAAGTACTTCACGGACCACACTGCAGTTGTCGACTTTTCGGTAGGCGAGGACGGCGAGGGCTACTGGCACGACGCCCGGATCGAAGCCTACGGTCCGATCCCCCTCGATCCGGCCGCTGCTGTGCTCCATTATGGCCAGGAAATCTTTGAAGGCATGAAGGCCTACAAGCATGCGGACGGCAGCATCTGGACGTTCCGCGCCGAAGCCAACGCCGCCCGCCTGAACCGCTCCGCCGTACGGCTGGCCCTGCCGCAGCTTCCCGATGGCGTCTTCCTTGAGTCCATCCGCGAGCTCGTGGCCGTGGATAAGGACTGGGTTCCGTCCGGCGCCGGCGAGAGCCTGTACCTGCGGCCGTTCATGATTGCCACGGAAGCCTTCCTGGGCGTGCGGCCCGCGCGTGAAGTGTCCTACCGGGTGATCGCTTCTCCTGCGGGCAACTACTTCGGCGGTGAACTCCAGCCCGTCTCCATTTGGCTCTCGCAGAATTATGCGCGGGCGGGCCGCGGGGGCACTGGCGCCGCCAAGTGCGGCGGCAACTACGCCGCTTCGCTGGCCGCCCAGCTCGAGGCCGAGGCTAATGGCTGCCAGCAGGTGCTGTTCCTGGACCAGTTCAATGACAACGCCATCGAAGAACTCGGCGGCATGAATGTGTTTTTCGTGTTCAAGGACGGGTCCTTGGTGACCCCGGCGCTGACCGGAACGATCCTCGAGGGCGTGACCCGTTCGTCGATCCTCCAGCTGGGAAGGGACCGCGGTCTTAGGGTAGAAGAGCGCAAGATCACCCTGGACGAATGGCGTGACGGCGTAGCCTCCGGCGATATCACCGAGGTATTCGCGTGCGGCACCGCCGCCGTCATCACTCCGATCGGGGAACTGAAGACGGCTGAGGGCTCTATTGGCGCCCCCGAGGCCGGCGCCGGCGAGGTCAGCATGTCGCTGCGCGAACAGCTCCTTGGCATCCAGACCGGAACCGTCGAGGACACCTACGGCTGGCTGACCCGGCTGGCCTGAACCGCACATAACTTCAGCCTCCGAAGGACGTCCGCCTCAGCGGGCGTCCTTCTGCCTGCCTCCACACCGAGCCAGGCCCCACGGTGCATCCACAAGGATCGGGATTGCTCTGCCAACACGACCTGCTGTGCGAAATGGTGCTAGCGCGCATTCCACTAAGGTGGGAACCATGCGTATTGCTCGATTTGTTGCTGATGGTGATCCGGGGTTTGGCGTCGTTGAGGGTGAAGAAGGCAGCGAGCAGGTCGTTGCCATCAAGGGCGATCCCTTCTATTCGGGTGTCGAACTGACCGGTGCCCGCCACAAGCTTGAGGACGTCCGGCTGCTGGCACCGATCATCCCGCGCAGCAAGGTGGTCGGGATCGGCCGCAACTACGCGGAACATATCCGGGAGATGGGCAACGAGACCCCGGCAGCACCGCTGATGTTCCTGAAACCCAACACCTCCGTCGTTGGTCCCGGCGACCCCGTCATACTGCCGGCCTTCTCCGAAGAAGTTTCCTACGAGGCCGAACTCGCAGTCGTCATTGGGCGGATCTGCAAGGATGTTCCACTGGAACGCGTGAATGAAGTCGTGTTCGGCTATACCTGCGCCAATGATCTGACCGCCCGCGATGCACAGCGGACGGATGGGCAGTGGGCGCGGGCCAAGGGCTTCGATACCTCCTGCCCCATTGGTCCGTGGATCGAGACCGACCTTGATCCGGACAACCTGTCGATCTCCGGACGGCTTGACGGCGAGCTGAAGCAGGACGGCACAACGAGTGACATGATCTGGGACGTCAAGGAACTGGTTTCCTACGTTTCCCAGGCCTTCACGCTGCTGCCCGGCGACATCATCCTGACCGGAACGCCCTCCGGGGTCGGCCTCATCACCGAGGGCCAGCGTTATGAAGTGGAGATCGAGGGAATCGGCAGGCTGTCGAATCCGGCACGGCGCTAGTTGTACTGGGACAGGCGTCCGGGCTCCGGTCCGGAGGCCAACACTTTCGCGTTGACCGGGCGCTCCTGAGTTGCTGAGGGCCGGAAGCTGGAGGGCAGGTAAACTCGGATCATCATGAGTACTCCTTCCTCCGCTGCCGCACCGTCCGCCGTTCCCACTGTCACCGACGAAACGCCTGTTCGCGTCCGGTTCTGCCCGTCACCGACGGGTACTCCGCACGTCGGCCTGATCCGTACCGCCCTGTTCAATTGGGCTTATGCCAAGCACACGGGCGGGACCATGGTGTTCCGGATCGAAGACACGGACGCTGCACGCGACAGCGAGGAGAGCTACCACCAGTTGCTCGATGCGCTGCGGTGGCTGGGCATCACCTGGGACGAAGGCGTGGAGGTAGGCGGACCGCATGAGCCGTACCGCCAGTCCCAGCGCGGTGACATCTACCAGGATGTGATCGCCAAGCTCAAGGCCGCAGGGCATGTCTATGAGTCCTACTCGACTCCGGAGGAGATCGAGGCCCGGCATAAGGCCGCAGGCCGCGACGTAAAGCTGGGCTATGACAATTTCGACCGCGAACTGAGCGCCGAGCAGGTGGCTGCCTTCCGGGCAGAGGGCCGCGAACCGGTGCTGCGCGTCCGCATGCCGGACGAGGACATCACCTTCACTGACCTGGTGCGGGGGGAGATCACCTTCAAGGCCGGCAGCGTGCCCGACTTCGTCGTCGTCCGTGCCAACGGCGCACCGCTCTACACGCTGGTCAATCCCGTTGATGACGCGCTGATGGGCATCACCCACGTGCTGCGCGGCGAGGACCTGTTGTCCTCGACGCCGCGCCAGATTGTGCTCTACCGGGCGCTGGTGGACATCGGCGTGGCGCAGTACATGCCGCTGTTCGGCCACCTGCCCTACGTCATGGGCCAGGGCAATAAGAAGCTGTCGAAGCGCGACCCGGAATCCAACCTGTTCCTGCACCGGGAACGCGGCTTCATCCGGGAGGGCCTGCTGAACTACCTGTCCCTGCTGGGCTGGTCCCTGTCCGCAGACGAGGACATCTTCACCGTCGACCAGCTGGTGGAGAAGTTCGACATCCACGACGTGCTCAGCAACCCGGCCCGCTTCGACCTCAAGAAGGCCGAAGCCATCAACGGCACCCATGTGCGCATGCTGCAGCCCGAGGACTTCCGCAACCGTCTCCTGCCGTACCTGCGCCATGCCGGTCTGGTGGGCGAGGAGCTGGAGCCCCGGCAGGAGGAGATCCTGGCCGAGGCCGCCCCGCTGATCCAGGAGCGCATCACGCTGCTGGGCGAGGCTCCGGAGATGCTCGGCTTCCTGTTCAGGAACGACGACGAGATCGACATCGCGGACGACGCACGCAAGGGGCTGCCGCAGAACCTCGCCGAGGTGCTCGACGCCGCGCTGGCCGCCCTGGAACCCATCGAGCCGGCGGACTGGACGGCCGAGAACCTGCAATCGGCGTTGAAGCAGGCGCTGGTCGAGGATCTGGGTATCAAGCCGCGGCTGGCCTTCGGCCCCATCCGCACAGCGGTATCCGGCCGGCGCATTTCGCCGCCGTTGTTCGAGTCCATGGTGATTCTGGGCAGGCATTCATCGCTCGCCCGCATCAAGGCCTTCCGCGGCTGAGCGCCCGTCTCCTGCACACGCCGCAGCCCGTCGGCTGCGCCCCCTGACACAACCAGAAGAGGACACCCCTGTGACCGGAACCCGGACCAGCCCGCCCGACCACCGCATCGGAGGTGTCCTCTTCGACATCGACGACACCCTGGTGGATCTCGAAACCGCGATGGGCAACACCCTCCAGCACGTCAGCGCCCGGCTGCTGCCGGGATTGAGCGATGATGACTGGGTCCAATACAAGCGGCTTTTTGTCGACGACCCCCTGCGGCACTATGAACGGTACCTGGCCGGTGAGCTGAGCTTCGTGGAGCAGCGGATCGAGCGGGCGCGGCACGCCCATGGGCGGTTCGGGGCGGAGCCGTTCGACGCCGACACCGCCGCGCAGTGGAACACCGCATACGAGGCGACCCTCTCGCTCCATTTTGCGCCGTTCCCGGACGTGGGACCCGTGCTGGACGAACTCGATGCCCTCGGCATACCGTACGGGGCGGTCAGCAATAATGTGCACGACTACCAGCGGGCCAAGCTCGACCAGGCCGGGCTGCAGCGGATCAGGATCCTGGTGGGCATTGACACCGTGGGTGTGGCCAAACCGGATCCGGCCATCTTCCTGGAGGGCACCCGGCTGCTGGGAACCGAGCCCGGACGCACCCTGTACGTCGGAGACAATCTGGAAGTCGATGCCGTGGGTGCGACGGCGGCCGGCATGGTGGGCATCTGGCTGAACCGCAACGGCCGTGGCGCGGAGGGCTACGACGGCGCGCAGCTCAAGGACCTGTCGCAATTGTTTGAGATGTTTATCACTCAATAGCATTTCCGTCCGTCCGGCTTTCCAGGGACTGATGTGCCCCGGATTCCCGCGGAATCAAGGGAAAAACGGATGGCCGGAAAGTGAATTTTGAGAAATCGGCGAAGGGCAGGTAAAGTTTTATCCCGGCGCTTGAACCACTGAAAGTCAGACGGAAGACTTCGGGCGGTCAGTGATGAAGCGCCTTTGGGATATGGTGTAATTGGCAACACAACGGTTTCTGGTACCGTCATTCTAGGTTCGAGTCCTGGTATCCCAGCGCTGGATAGACAGCCGGTTCGCTTCGCAGCACCGGCGGGATTCCTCCAAATCACCAATTTGGAGCCGGGCGGAATGTGTGAAATACTCATTGAGCCCGTTCGGCCGGAACGCCGAAGGCAGCAACGTTGCAAGCAGTAAGATACCAGGCCCCATCGTATAGCGGCCTAGTACGCCGCCCTCTCACGGCGGTAACGCGGGTTCGAATCCCGCTGGGGTCACCGATACCGGTCCCGGACGATTAGGTCCGGGGCCGGTTTTCTTTTGCCTGCTTCCTTTGCCTACCTCCGAGGCACCGGCTGGCATGATGGAGTCCGTGAGCACCACATCGAACAGCGACGCTCCGTTCGGCGCGCATGAGCTGCTGGGCTTGCTGGAGTCGGTCCGTGAATCCCTGGCCGCCGTCAAGCTGCCGCTGCAGCTGCCAGGCACCGAGGAAGCCCGCGGCAGTATTACCGCCGCCCTCGCCCAGCTCGATGACTACATTCTTCCGCGTTGCCGAAGCCTGGACGCTCCGCTGCTGGCGGTGGTGGGCGGGTCCACGGGCGCCGGCAAGTCCACTCTCGTGAATGCCCTTGCCGGCCACCCTGTGACGCGCGCGGGTGCCATCCGGCCGACGACGCGCCAGCCCATCCTCCTGCACCATCCGGGTGACCGCCGTTGGTTCGCGGACCAGCGCGTGCTGCACGGGCTGAGCCGGGTTACCGGCGTGGTCCTGAAGGACGGCCGGAGCCCGCAGCCGCCGTCCCGGCGCCCAGCGGTAGAGCCGCCCTCCCGGCGCCCGGAAGCGCAGCCGGCCGCTTCCCTGATGCTGGTGGCCGATGAGTCCATACCCCGCGGCCTGGCCCTGCTGGATGCTCCGGACATCGACTCCATCGCCGATGAGAACCGCCGGCTCGCAGGGCAGCTGCTCGCCGCCGCGGACCTGTGGCTGTTCGTGACCACCGCCAACAGGTATGCGGACGCGGTGCCATGGCGCCTGCTGCTGGACGCCGCGTCGCGGGACATCGTGGTGGGGGTCGTGCTGGACCGGGTGCCCCCGGAGGCCGAGGAAGAGGTGCGTGCCGACTTGGCCGGCATGCTGGCGCGCCAGGGCCTTGGCCAGGCCCGGCTCTTCGTCATCCATGAGCAGAACCTGGGCAGCACCGGGATGCTTCCGCCGCACGCCGTCGAACCGGTCCGGACCTGGCTGACGCACCTTGCCGCGGATGCCGCCGGACGTTCCCGGATTGCGCGCCGCACACTGACAGGGGCCGTTCGTTCCCTGGGCGGGACGATCCAGGCCGTTGCCGACGCCGGTCAGCAGCAGCTGGCTGCCGGAGACCGGCTGGCCGTCGATGCCGCGTCCGCCTACAAAGATGGCCTGGCCCGGATCCTGGCGGCCGCGCGGGACGGGACGCTGCTGCGCGGCGAAGTCCTGGCACGCTGGCAGGACTTCGTGGGCACGGGCGAGTTCTTCCGCGCGCTGGAAAGCGGAATCGGGCGGCTGCGGGACCGGATCGGCGCGTTCTTCGCCGGCAAACCCACACCCGCTGTCACCGTCGAGGCAGCGATCGAATCGGGCCTGCAGGCGGTGATTGTGGACGAGGCCGCCAAAGCCGCGGAAACGGCGGACCAGCGCTGGCGGGACGATCCGGCCGGGCGCCAGCTCCTCGGGGCGGACGATCTGTCCAGCACGAGCCCGGACTTTCCGGCTGCCGTTGCCGCTCAGATCCGCGCTTGGCAGGGCGACCTGATGGAACTGATCCGCAGCGAGGGCGCGGGCAAGCGTTCCGTAGCGCGGATGCTGTCCTTCGGCGTCAATGGCCTGGCGGTGGCTCTGATGGTTGTCGTCTTCGCGTCAACGGCCGGCCTGACCGGTCTGGAGGTCGGCATCGCGGGCGGATCCGCCATCGTGGGGCAGAAGCTGCTGGAGGCGGTCTTCGGTGAGGACGCTGTGCGCAGGCTGGCCAGGACCGCGCAGGGTAACCTGGCCCGGCGCTGCACCGTGCTGATGAAGGCGGAGGAACAGCGCTTCCTGGACCGGCTGGATGTCCTGCGCACGGAAACGCCCGCCGGGACACTCCGGGCACAGGCGGACCGCCTGGCGCGGCTGGAACTGCCGGCCGCCGCAGGGGAGGGTCAGGGATGAGCAGCCGCCGCAGCACCGGCAGGGCGCCCGGACTCAGCGTCCGGCTGCAGGCCCTCGATGAAGCCCGCGAGCTCGCCGACGGCAGGCTCCCGGAGCAGGCCCTGACGTCTGTTGATGCCGTCCTGGAGCGCGCATCAACGCGCCGTTCCCTCTCGGAGGAGCACACCGTCGTCGGATTCTTCGGAGCCACCGGCAGCGGCAAGTCGTCGCTCTTCAATGCCGTAACGGGACAGGACCTGGCCGCAGTGGCGGCGCGGCGGCCAACGACGGCGGAACCGCTCGCCGCCATCTGGGGTGCCGAGGGCAGCGAACCGCTGCTCGACTGGCTGCAGGTCCGCCGCCGGCACGTGCTGGCCGAGCAGGTCGGCAGGAACCCCGCCAGGAACAACGCAGCCAGGGAACCGGCGGCCGGGTTTATCCTGCTCGATCTGCCCGATTTCGATTCGACGGCGCTGGTCCACCGGCAGATCGTCGAGCGGCTGGCCGGCCAGGTCGATGTCCTCGTGTGGGTCCTCGACCCGCAGAAGTATGCGGATGCGGCCGTTCACCACGGTTTCCTCCAACCCCTGGCCTCGCACGACGCTGTGACCATGATCGTCCTGAACCAACTGGACCGGTTGCCGGAGCAGGACGTGGAACCGGTCCTCGGCTCACTGCACGCAGCGCTGGCGCAGGACGGTTTGCCGACGGTGCCGGTTTTCCCTGTCTCCGCAGCCACCGGACGGGGCATCGAAGAGCTGAGGGCAGCGATCCGCGCGGTCGTGGACCGGCGGTGGGCGGCCGAGGCCAGACTGGCGGCCGATGTGTCGGACGCGGCGCGCCGGCTGGGGGAGGCCGCGGGTCTGGGGGAGGAGCCGGCGCCGGCTGCGACGGTCGCCAAGGACTCCCGGCACCTGCTGGCCGAACGGCTCGCCCAGGCGGCAGCCGTCGACGTCGTGGTGGAGGCGGTGGAGAAGTCCTACCGCCGCCGGGCCCACGCGCGGACGGGCTGGCCGGTGCTGCGCTGGATCGGCGGCCTGCGCCCCGACCCGCTGCGCAGATTGAACCTGCACCGGCCCGAGGTGGAGGCAGCGCTGAACCGGTCATCGCTGCCGCCGCCCGGTCCCGCCCAGCGGGCCCAGGCGGATTCCGCGGTGCGGGCCTTCGCCGACGCCGCAGGAAGCGGTGTGCCGGAACCGTGGCGGGCAGCCATTCGGCGTGCCGCCAGGGCCTCAACCAATGCGTTGCCGGACGCGATCGACCAGGCCATCGCCTCCGCGGACCTGGGGGCGCGCAGGAATTCCTGGTGGTGGCCGGTGGTCGGACTCCTCCAGTGGCTGGCACTGGCTGCGGCCGTGGCCGGGCTGCTGTGGCTGGGCCTGCTGTTCATCCTCGGCTACCTGCAGCTGCCGGTGCCTCAGCCACCGCAGGTGGAAGGATTGCCCGTTCCCACGCTGCTGCTGGGCGCGGGGATCCTGCTGGGCATCGTGCTGGCCCTGGCCTCGGCGGTGGCCGCCCGATGGGTGGCCAGGGGCAGGGCGCGGGCCGCGCGGCGGCGCCTGAGGGCGGCCATCGCCGCCGTCGCGGACAGATATGTGGCTGCGCCTGTGGAGGCGGAACTGGCCCGCTGCATCGGCTTCCGGGAGGCGCTGCGGACCGCGCAGGGCGGCTAGAGCTTGGCCAGCGCATCCCGGACCTTCAGCATCGTACGCAGGTTGCGGGTCGTCGTCGTGCTTTTGTACCTGGGCTTGGCGGCCACCTTGCCGGCCGGCGAATCCGCGGTGCCGCCGACCGGGGCCAGCCAGGCCGTGGCCTCCGGCCCCAGCCGCTGCTGTGGCGCCTGCGGATCAACGGCGGCGGTCGCCTCGTACAGCTCATCCAGGACCCCCGGATCCGAGGACAGGGTGATGTACGTATGCTGCTCCTTCGACTCCGCCGGATACGGGCAGGCTTCGATGACGGCCGCGAGGCGTTCGCTGGGCAGCACGATGACCCAGGCCTCGTAGCCGAAGGCGGCCCGGAGGCACTGTTCCACGAGGGACTTCAGGTCCGCGGCGGTACCGTCGAAACTGCAGACGATGTTGCCGGCGGCCAGCAGGGTCGACGCGTTCGTCAGGGGCAGTGTGGCCAGCGCCCGGCGCAGGGCCGCCATCTTGATATTGATGCCGCCGATATTGATACCGCGCAGGAAGACTGCATAGTTGGTCATGCCCACAGCGTAGGCCGGGGCGGGGACTGTCTACTCGCTGCCTTTGCGCAGGGCCTCGGAGAGCTGGCGGGCGGCATTCACGATGACCTCGGCGTGGATCCGGCCGGGCTGGCGCGTCAGGCGCTCCATCGGTCCCGAAATGGAGACCGCGGCGATCACCCGTCCGGACGGGCCGCGCACCGGCGCGGATACCGACGCCACTCCGGGCTCGCGTTCGCCCAGGCTCTGGGCCCAGCCGCGGCGCCGGACGCCGGCAAGGACGGTCGGCGTGAAGCGGGCATTCTGGAGGCCCTCGAGCAGCCGGTCATGGTCTTCCCAGGCGAGCAGGACCTGGGCCGCGGAGCCTGCTTTCATCGACAGTTGGGTGCCGACCGGAATGGTGTCCCGCAGGCCGATCGGGCGTTCGGCAGAGGCTACGCACACACGCCATTCACCCTGCCGGCGGAAAACCTGGGAACTCTCCCCGGTGGCGTCCCGCAGCTGGAGCAGCACCGGTCCGGCGGAGGCGATCAGCCGGTCCTCGCCGGCAGCGGAGGCGAGCTCCACCAGGCGGCTGCCGAGGACGAAGCGGCCCTGGATATCCCGGCTCACCAGCCGGTGGTGGACCAGGGCCTGCGCGAGGCGGTGGACGGTGGGACGGGCCAGGCCGGTGGCGGCCACCAGCTGTGCCAGGGAGGTAGGCCCTGCCTCGAGGGCATCCAGCACCATGGCTGCTTTATCGATGACGCCGACGCCACTAGAATTGTCCATAGCTTGATATTGCCGTCTCAGTATCTGAGATGCAAGTGGAAGTGCTGGCGCGCACAGCGGTGGTGCTGGTTCAGTGGAAGAACACAATTCAAGGAGCCGTTACAGGTGGTTCCGAGGGGATTTCCGATGGAGGGAGCTGGCGATGGGCGAGCAATCCGCAGGCAGGACACTTGCCGAGAAAGTCTGGGATGCGCATGTGGTGCGCAAGGGCGAGGATGGGCAGCCCGACCTCCTCTACATCGACCTGCACCTGGTCCATGAGGTAACCTCCCCGCAGGCGTTCGAGGGGCTGCGCCTGGCCGGCCGGAAGCTGCGGCGTCCCGACCTGACCATCGCCACCGAGGACCACAACACGCCGACGCTGGATATCGACAAGCCCATCGCGGACCTGACCAGCCGGACGCAGATCGACACCCTGCGGGCCAACTGCAAGGAATTCGGCGTCCGCCTGCACCCGCTCGGCGATGCTGAGCAGGGCATCGTGCATGTGGTAGGTCCGCAGCTGGGCCTGACCCAGCCCGGCATGACCGTGGTCTGCGGTGATTCGCACACCTCCACGCACGGCGCCTTCGGCGCGCTGGCCATGGGCATCGGCACCTCCGAGGTGGAGCACGTCATGGCCACCCAGACGCTGTCGCTGAAGCCGTTCAAGACCATGGCCATCAACGTCGAGGGAACGCTGCAGCCGGGGGTGACCTCCAAGGACATTATCCTGGCCGTCATCGCCAAGATCGGCACCGGCGGCGGCCAGGGCTATGTGCTGGAGTACCGCGGCTCGGCCATCCGCCAGCTGTCCATGGAAGCGCGGATGACCATCTGCAACATGTCCATCGAAGCCGGCGCCCGGGCGGGCATGGTGGCACCGGACGACACCACCTTCGACTACATGAAGGGCCGCCCGCACGCGCCCGAAGGCGCGGACTGGGATGCCGCCGTCGAATACTGGAAGAGCCTGCGGACCGATGACGATGCCGTCTTCGACGCCGAGGTCTTCCTCGATGCCGACACACTGGAACCGTTCGTCACCTGGGGCACCAACCCGGGGCAGGGCGTTTCCCTGTCCGGATCCGTGCCGGCTCCGGAGGACTTCGCGGATGAGAACCTGAAGGCCGCCGCCTCCCGGGCCCTGACGTACATGGGCCTGGAAGCGGGTACGCCGATGAAGGACATCCGCGTCGACACGGTCTTCCTGGGCTCCTGCACCAACAGCCGCATTGAGGACCTGCGTGCGGCCGCGGACATCATCCGCGGCCGGCGGAAGGACCCGAATGTCCGCATGCTGGTGGTTCCCGGCTCGGCCCGGGTGCGGCTGGAGGCCGAGGCCGAGGGCCTGGACCGGGTCTTCAGGGACTTCGGCGCCGAGTGGCGCTTTGCCGGCTGCTCCATGTGCCTGGGCATGAACCCGGACCAGCTGGCACCGGGGGAGCGCTGCGCATCGACGTCGAACCGCAATTTCGAAGGCCGCCAGGGCAAGGGCGGACGCACCCACCTGGTCTCGCCGGTGGTGGCGGCCGCAACCGCGATCCGCGGCACGCTCAGCGCGCCGTCGGACCTGGACCCCGTACACGACGACGCCGCATCCGCCGGCCAGGCTGCCTAGGAGGACTTCGATGGAAAAGTACATCACCCATACCGGCATCGGTGTTCCGCTGCGCCAGAGCAATGTGGACACGGACCAGATCATCCCGGCCGTGTACCTGAAGCGGATCACGCGCACCGGCTTCGAGGACGCACTGTTTGCCGCCTGGCGCAAGAATGACGATTTCATCCTGAACCAGGAGCCGTTCAAGAGCGGCTCGGTGCTGGTCGCCGGACCGGATTTCGGCACCGGATCCTCCCGCGAGCACGCTGTGTGGGCGCTGAAGGACTACGGCTTCAAGGCCGTCCTGTCCTCCCGTTTCGCGGACATTTTCCGCGGCAATTCCGGCAAGCAGGGCCTGGTGGCCGCCCAGGTTGCGCAGAACGACATCGAGCTGATCTGGAAAGAGCTGGAAAGCCATCCGGGCACCGAGGTGACGGTCGATCTGGAATCGAAGACTGTCACCTGCGGCTCGCTGGTGGCGCCGTTCGAGATCGACGACTACACCCGCTGGCGCCTGCTGGAGGGACTCGACGACATCGGGCTGACCCTGCGCCACGAAGCGGACATCACCGCCTACGAGGCCACCCGGCCCAGCTGGAAGCCGAAGACTCTCCCAGCCAAGAGCTGAGGGCCCGCGCCGAGCCTGTGAGGCGTCAGCGGCGGCCGCGCCGTCCGGAGCGGCCGCCGCTCCGGGTGTTCCGGGCGCGGCCGCCGGACTGTGCCGCCCCTCCGGTCCGTTTCCGCCCTGCCGCCTGCTTCTGCGAGCTGTCTCCCTGCTGCCGGGAGCCTTCCGCCTGCTGCGCGGAGGGCTGGCGGGAGCTGGGCTGCCTGGAACTTCGTTCCGTGCGTCCGCGGACAATGCCGATGAACTCTTCGATGACCTCGGTCGTCTTCCCTTCCGGCCAGGCCAGGGCGATCTGCGTCTCCTCAAGTCCCCTCACCGGGCGGTACACCACGTCCCTGCGGCTGTAGAGCCGTGCCACCGACATCGGCAGGATCATGAGTCCGGCTCCGGAGGCCACCACCTCGATGCCCGTTGCGGCACCGCCCATCCCGGCGGGATCGAGGATATTCTCGCCGTCCAGTTCGGCGGCGTCGACCTCCTCGAACAGGGCGATTTCATGGTCCTTGGGGGCAACGACCACGGGACGCTCGCGGTACAGCGGAATCACGCTGAGGCCTTCGCGGTCGATGGGGAGGCGGACGAAGCTCATGTCGGCCCGCCCGTCCCGCAGGATGCGGACCTGGTCCTGGACCTCGGTCTGGAAGGAGTCCAGCGGGATGTCCGGCTGGCGTTCCCGCCACCGGCCGAACCATTTTCCCGGGGCTACGCCGGGGACGAATCCGATGGTGAGGCTCGCATGCGCGCCCTCGGCGGGTTCCATGGGTGTCCTTTCCCTCTGCGCGGGTAGAAATCACCCTAGCGCACCCTGCGCCGCCGGCGGCGGATACGCTGGAGGCATGAGTTCGGAGAAAACACCGCAAACTATGAAGCCGGCGACGGCGGCCAAGAAGCTGGGCGTCTACCTGCCCGCCACGCCCCGGGAATTCCAGGAGAACCCGATCACCCGCACCGCCTTCAACGAGCTGCAGGAAAACCCGCCGGCCTGGCTGGTGGAGCTGCGAAGGAACGGGCCCCACCCCCGGCCGGTCGTGGCACGGAAACTGAACGTCTCCATTTCCGGCCTGGCCCGCGGCGGCGTGACGGAGGCGTTGACCACCGCGCAGATATCGGAGCTGCTGGCAAATCCGCCCCAGTGGCTGGTCGCCGAGCGTGCCACCCAGGCCGAGGTCCGTGCCGAGGCGCAGCGCGCCAAGGAGCACGGCGCCGGACGCTGACGTGTCCGGCCGCGCGGTATTGTCGTGCGCCACTGGCGGCGGTGAATCGCGCGACACCCCTCCGTTTGGTTTCAGTCTCATTACGGGAGCTTCTACACTTAGCTGGAGCCTCGCTCAGTTGCAGAGGCCCGAAAAGTACTAGGAAACAGGTGTTCATGGGTAGCGTTATGACAATCCGCGGGGGCGTTCCCCTGACGGGCAAAGTAGCGGTTCGGGGAGCCAAGAATCTGGTCCCCAAGGCGATGGTTGCCGCGCTGCTGGGAAGCGAACCTTCGCTGCTGCGCAACGTCCCGGAGATCAAGGACGTCGAGGTCGTCACGAACCTGCTTCGCCTCCACGGAGTCGACGTGACCAAGGACCCGGTAACGGGCGACCTCAGCCTGGACCCGAAGAACGCCACCGTTGCCCCGTCGAAGGAAATCGACGCCCACGCCGGCGATTCGCGCATTCCCATCCTCCTGTGCGGTCCGCTGATCCACTCGATCGGCGAAGCGTTCATTCCGGACCTGGGCGGCTGCAAGATCGGCGACCGCCCGATCGATTTCCACCTGACGGTCCTGCGCAACTTCGGAGCCGTCGTCGAAAAGCGCCCCGGCGGCATCGCTATCTCCGCGCCGAAGGGCCTCAAGGGCGCCAAACTGGAGCTGCCTTACCCCAGCGTGGGAGCAACCGAACAGGTCCTGCTGGCGGCAACCCGCGCCGAGGGCATTACGGAACTGCGCGGCGCGGCGATCGAACCCGAAATCATGGACCTGATCGCGGTGCTGCAGAAGATGGGCGCCATCATCAGTGTGCAGACGGACCGTGTCATCCGCATCGAAGGCGTCAGCGAACTGCACGGCTACAACCACAAGGCGCTCTCCGACCGGATCGAGGCGGCCTCGTGGGCTTCGGCGGCGCTGGTGACGCGGGGTGACATCTTCGTCGAGGGTGCCAACCAGCAGGACATGATGACCTTCCTGAACACCTACCGGAAGATCGGCGGTGCCTTTGACATCACCGACGAAGGCATCCGCTTCTACCACCCCGGCGGCAAGCTGTCCCCGCTGGTCCTCGAAACCGACGTCCATCCGGGGTTCATGACGGACTGGCAGCAGCCGCTGGTGGTCGCGCTGACCCAGGCCGACGGTGTCTCGATCGTGCATGAGACGGTCTATGAGAACCGCTTCGGCTTCACCCAGGCGCTGATCCGCATGGGGGCCAATATCCAGGTCCACCGTGAATGCCTCGGCAGCGTGCCGTGCCGCTTCGGCCAGCGTAACTTCCTGCATTCGGCCGTCATTTCGGGGCCGGTCCAGCTCAAGGGCGTCGATATCGACGTGCCGGACCTGCGCGGGGGATTCAGCCATCTGATCGCCGCCCTGGCTGCCACGGGCACGTCCCGGGTCACCGGCATCGAACTCATCAACCGGGGCTACGAGAGGTTCCAGGACAAGCTGGCAGGCCTGGGGGCGGACTTCGATATCGCAGCCTCTGCGGCAGCCTGAGGGGACCGATGAGCCAAAGCCGTCCGCCGCGCGCAACTTTTGCCGTGCTCGCCGCCATTGTCCGGCCCATCATGAACGGGCTGATGGGCCGCAAATGGTTCGGCACCGGCAATCTGCCCAAGGACCGGGGGTTCATCGTCTGTCCCAATCACGTCACGGAGATTGATCCGGTCGTCGTGGGGCACTTCCTGTACAGCAACAAGGTCCTGCCGCACTTCCTGGCTAAGGCATCCCTGTTCCGGGTTCCTGTGCTGGGTCAGGTACTGCACGGCCTGCAGCAGATTCCGGTCGAACGCAGCACTGCCGGTGCCAACCGGTCCCTGGAGACGGCACGCGAGATCCTCGGGCAGGGCGGCGGCATCATCATTTATCCGGAAGGCACCCTGACCCGGGATCCCGGGCTCTGGCCGATGAAGGGCCGGACCGGGGCTGCGCGTCTTGCGCTGCAGACCGGGGCGCCGGTCATCCCGGTCGCTCAGTGGGGCGCCCAGGAGGTCCTGCCGCGGTACGCCAAGCGCCTGCGCATTTTCCCGCGCCGGACCGTCAGGGTACTGGCCGGCGAACCGGTGGACCTCTCCGAATTTGCCGGACGGCCGCTGGACAAGGCGACGCTGACGGCGGCAACAGACCGCATTCTCGATGCCGTGACCGCGCTGCTGGCCGAACTGCGCGGCGAGGAACCGCCGGCCGAGCGCTGGGACCCGGTGGCCCATAACCAGACGACGCTGGGCCGGATGATGGAAAAGAACCCGCCTGCGCTGGGCGCGGACAACGGCAACGGCGCTGACGAGGGCAAGGCGTGAGAGCGTCCGCCCGGTCCGCGGGCCCGGATGATCAGCACGGCGGTGCGTCCACTGAACCGCCCTCCGTCATTGCGGTGCTCGGCGCCGGAAGCTGGGGCACCACGTTCGCGAAGATCGTGGCAGACGCGGCGGGGGGAGACCCGGACCGGCGGCAGGTCCGGCTGTGGGCCCGCCGGGCGGAAGTCGCCGAACAGATCAACTCCACCCACCGCAATGTCCAGTATCTGAAGGACACCGAGCTGCCGGCCAATATCACGGCGTCCACGAATGTCGCCGAGGTGCTCCGGGAAGCCGAACTGGTGGTGCTGGCCGTCCCGGCGCAGTCCCTGCGCGCCCAGCTGGGAGCCTGGAAGCCGCTGATCGAGCCGGATGCCGTCGTTGTCTCGCTGATGAAGGGCCTGGAGATCGGGACCGATGCGCGCATGAGCCAGGTCATCCAGGAGGAGCTGGGACTGCCCCCGGAGCGCGTCGCGGTGATTTCCGGACCCAATCTGGCGATGGAGATCGCCCGGCAGGAACCCACGGCGTCGGTGGTCGCGTGCACCGACCGCGCCACGGCGGCCTGGATCGCGTCCGCCTGCACCGCGGCCTATTTCCGTCCCTACACCAACACCGATGTGGTGGGGGTGGAAATCGGCGGGATCGTCAAGAATGTGATCGCCCTGGCCGTCGGCATCTGCGAAGGCAGGCAGTTCGGCGACAACACCAAGGCATCCGTCATTACGCGCGGCCTGGCCGAAACGACCCGGCTGGCGCTGGCGCTGGGCGGCGAGATCGAGACGATGGCCGGGCTCGCAGGCCTGGGGGACCTGGTGGCCACCTGCTCCTCGCCCCTGTCCCGCAACCACACCGCCGGCCGGCTGCTGGGCGAGGGCCTGACCCTCAGCGAAGTCACCGAGCGGATGACCCAGACCGCCGAAGGGATCAAGTCCGGCCAGGCCGTGCTGGACCTGGCCAATAAACTCGACGTTGAGATGCCCATTACCGAAAGCGTTGTCGCCGTGCTGCATGGCGAATTGTCCGTAGACGACCTGGGGCCGCGACTGCTGTCCCGGGAATTGAAATCCGAAGGCGAAAAGTGACCGATCAGATGTCAGCCCGCGCAGTGCCGGGGACGGATACCCCTGCCGGCAGTACACGCAGGCCGCGCGTCGCCGTACTGTTCGGCGGCCGCTCCAGCGAGCACGCCGTCAGCTGCGTGACCGCCGCCGGCGTGCTGCACGCCATCGACCGCTGCAAGTACGACGTGGTTCCGATCGGCATCACCAGGCAGGGCCAGTGGGTGCAGGTGTCCGATGACCCGGAGCAGTGGTCCCTGGCCTCGGCGACCCTTCCCGAGGTCACCGCTGCCGGTGAGCGCGTACTGCTGGACCAGGATCCTGAAGGCACCGCGCTGGTTGCGGCGGCCCCGAACCAGTTGCTGCGCAGCCTGGGCGTGGTGGATGTGGTGCTGCCGTTGCTGCACGGCCCGTTCGGCGAGGACGGTACCCTGCAGGGAATGTTGGAGCTCGCCGACGTCCGCTACGTCGGCGCCGGCGTCCTGGCCTCGGCGGTCAGCATGGACAAGCACTACATGAAGGTGGTTTTCGAATCCGCCGGCCTGGCCGTCGGCCCCTACCGCGTCATCACCGACCGGCAGTGGCTCAGGGACGAGGCGGCGGCGATGGACAGCGTGGCCGCACTTGGCTTCCCGGTCTTCGTCAAGCCCGCGCGGGCGGGCTCGAGTATGGGCATCTCCAAGGTTTCCTCCCGCAGCGGCCTGCGGGAAGCGATCGAGGCCGCCCGGGAGCATGACCCGAAGGTCGTCGTCGAAGCCGCCATCGCCGGCCGCGAGATCGAATGCGCGGTCCTGCAGGGCCGGGACTGCGAGCCGCCGCGCACCAGCCTCCCCGGTGAGATCGCCGTGGCCCACGACGGAACGCACGAGTTCTACGACTTCAACGCTAAATACGTCGAGGACAATGCCGCAGCGCTAAGCTGCCCGGCAGACCTGCCGGAAGACGTCACGGAACAGGTCCGGGCCCAGGCCGCCGCGGCCTTCGATGCCGTGGGGGCGGAAGGCCTTTCACGGGTGGACTTCTTCTACACCCCCGCGGGCGGGCTGATCATCAACGAAATCAACACCATGCCCGGTTTCACGCCCAAGAGCATGTATCCGCAGATGTGGGAAAAGACCGGACTGCCCTACAGCGAGCTGATCGACGAACTCATCCACCTGGCGCTCAACCGCAAGGTGGGTCTGCGTTAGGGCCGGGCTCAGCCCGGCAGCGTCTGGGCAGGGCCCAGGCACCTATTCGTCTGCGGCACTTCGGCAACGGCCGCGGACAGGTCCACCAGCACCGTGCTGGAGGCTACCTGGTTCGGGTCGATCAGCACCTCCGTGGCCGGATTGCGGCCGTAGGTGGTCATGGTCCAGTAAGGGTCTCCCTCCTGGATGACCCAATCGACGCCGTTCACGCCTACGCACTGGTCCGTCGTCGGTCCCGGCACCTGGACACCGCAGCGGAGCACCACCTTGGACGGATCCCCCCAGGCGGCGGTCGCCTGGCTGTTGGTCTCCCGCAGTTCGTTGTCGGCCACCAGGTCCGGCAGCACCACCATGATCCTGGCGCAGTCCGGATTGGCGGCATCCGCGGCAGGTTCGACGTCGACAACAGGGGAACATCCGGCCAGCGCGGCGGCAGCTGCGGCAAGCACGACGGCGGCGCCGGCCTGCCGCCGTCGGCTTCCGGCGGTGTGGGTGGGTAAAACAGGCATGATGTCAAGACTATCGGTTCCGCCAGATGCGGCGGCTGCTAGATTTGCGGCATGCAGCTACCTCAATCCAGCCACGCCGGTTCCCGGACGACCGGACCGGGGCTGGCGGGCCCCGTCCTGCTGAAGCAGTCCTGGGCCGACGCGGTCTTCCTGCATTGGCGCATCCCCGGCCCCGCCGCCTCGCCGTACATGCCGCCCGGCATCGAACCGGACGTGTTCGAGGGATCGACCTGGGTTGGACTCATCGGTTTCCGTGTGCCCGGCACCCGGCTCGGCCCGGTCCTGCCGCTTCCATATGCCGGCTCCTTCACCGAGATCAATGTGCGCCTGTACTCGCGCGGCAGGGACGGAAAGGGCGGGGTGGTGTTCCTGTCGATGGACGCATCCAGACTCGCCTTCGTCCTCGCCGCCCGGGCCGGCGGCATGCCGTATGTGTGGTCCCGGTGCCGGCCCACTGTGGTGCCGGGGACGGCGCCGGGCTATGGGTACGACGTCGAACGGTTCCGCGGGCAGGGTGCTTCATCGTTCGCTGTGCGCCCGGACCTGACCAGGCCGGCCGGCGATGGGCTGTCCCGGTGGCTTACGGCGCGGTATGGGCTCCATGGCCGGTTCGCCGGCCGCACGGCCTATCTCCCCATCTCGCACCGGCCCTGGCCGCTGCATCCCGCTGCGCTGGTCCACTGTGAGGATTCACTGCTGGAAGCCGCCGGCTTTCCGGTTCAGGATCCCCCGGAATCAGTGCTGTTCTCCCCGGGAGTCCGGGCGCAGCTGGGGAGCCCGATGGCCGTGCAAGGGCCCTGATCGCCTGTTCTTCAGCTAAACCGTCCGTGCGAAGCGCTAACGTGGAAACGTGGAAACTGAAGCACAAGTCCAACCCGCCGGCAACGTTCCCGCCGGCAGCGGCCCCGCTGGCAGCCTCAACGAGCAGGTGGTCGGCGAGCTGGTGGTCGGCGAACTGGACGAGTCCCAGCTGCTGGCCAGGATCTTTCCCCGACTGCACACCAGCTCCTCGGTGCTCGTTGGCCCCGGGGATGATGCTGCGGTCATCGCCGCTCCGGACGGCCGGACGGTGATTTCGGTGGATACCCAGGTGCAGGACCGGGACTTCCGGCTGGTCTGGCCGAACGGCTGCCGCACGTCGGGGTTCGATGTTGGCTGGAAGGCAGCGGCACAGAATCTTTCGGATATCAATGCCATGGGCGCAGCAGCCACAGCCATGGTGGTCAGTCTCACCGTTCCGGAAAACACCCCCGTTTCCTGGGTGGAGCAGCTGGCCGAAGGTCTCACGGCCGGTATCGTCCAGCTCGGCGCCGCCGACTGTTCCGTCGCCGGCGGGGACCTGGGCGGCGGCAGCGAAATCTCCGTCACGGCGGCCGTGACCGGATCGCTGGCGGGCCGGAGTCCGGTGCTGCGCAGCGGTGCGCGTCCGGGGGACGTCCTCGCGCTGGCCGGTACGGTCGGCTATGCGGCGGCCGGCCTGGCACTGCTGGAAAGCGCCCATCCGGTGGACGGACTTGCCCCGGAGCTGGCGGAACTGGTCGGCCGGCAACTGCGGCCCCGGCCTCCGCTGGCGGCCGGCCCCGGCGCCGCCGCGGCCGGCGCCCATGCCCTGATGGACGTCTCCGACGGGCTGGTGCGCGATGCCGGCCGGATGGCCAGCGCCAGCGGCGTGGGCATCGACCTGCTGCCGGCTGCGGTCCGTGCCCTGGCACAGCCGCTGCTGCCGGCGGCGGAACTGCTCGGCGCGGACCCGGCCCTGTGGGTGCTTGGCGGCGGCGAAGACCACGGACTGCTGGGCGTTTTTCCTCCCCAGGCGGCGCTGCCGGAAGGATTCGTTGCGATAGGCTCGGTTAACGCCGGGTCACCCGGCGTGACAGTGGGCGGCGAGCCGCCGGCAAGCGTGGGATGGGATCACTTTGCAAACTAGGGTTGCCGCAAACGCGCAAGCGCTCACGCGATGGTTGTGCAAAGCGGAGGAGGTCCTGGGCAACCACAGCGACCGCCTCAATGCCATCAATATTTTTCCGGTTGCGGATGGGGACACCGGGACCAATCTGTACCTGACGGTGCGCTCGGCCGCTGCGGCGGCGTCGGCCGCCGGGACCCAGGACATCGGGGAGCTGCTGGCCGTGGCGGGCAGGGCCGCCATGGAAGAGGCCCGCGGCAACTCCGGAACCTTGTTTTCGGTCTTCCTCTCCGCCATGGCAGAGCCGCTGCAGTCGGTCACCCGGCTGACCGGACCGCTGCTGGCCGCGGCCCTGGAGCGCGGGCAGATCCGCAGCTGGTCAGCACTGAGCGATCCGGTACCGGGAACACTGCTGTCGGTGCTGGAAGCCGCGGCCCGGGCAGCCTCGGAGGCCGGTTCAGGCCAGCACGATGACAGCAACAGTGCCCTGACGGCAACGGTGCAGGCCGCCGTGGATGCCGCCCTCGAAGCCGTGGTCCGGACCGAAAGCCAGCTTGGTGCGCTGGCCGAGGCCCACGTCGTGGACGCCGGTGGGGTCGGCTTCCTGCTGATCATGGATGCGCTGCGCGCTTCGCTGCTGGGCGAAGCGCTCAAGGGCGAGCTGCTGGACGGGTTGCATGGTTACGATGTCCAGGACCCGCACATCCATGAGGCTATGCCGCCTGCCTCCGGTGTGGAGCTGATGTGCACCGTCGAGCTGAGCCCGCTCGATGCCGCCACACTGCGCATGCAGCTGGATGAGTTCGGGGATTCGGTCATCATGAGCGCCGTGTCCGAGGTCGAGGAAGGGTACCGCTGGAGGGTCCATGTCCATGTTCCGGATGCCGACGCCGCCCTCGGTATCATCAGCGGAGTCGGCGACCCGATGAACGTCACCGTCACGCAGCTGACGGCCGCCGCGGAGGACGTCCATGGGCATTAGCGTTCCCGGCGAATTCGATTATCCGCTTGAGCGCCGCGTCGGAAGGCGGTCCGCCGGTCCGATCGAAAAGCATCTGGGCCTCACCACCGTCGGTGAGCTCCTCAACTACTTCCCGCGACGCTACCTGAAGCGGGGAGAGCTGACACCTATCTCCGAGCTGCCGCTGGACGAGGACGTCACGCTGCTGGCACGGGTGCAGGCGAGCACCACGCGCCAGATGCGCGCGCGCCGCGGATCCATCACGGACATCACGATCACGGATGACACCGGCAACGGCTATGGCGGCATGCACCTCACCTTCTTCAACGGCTGGCGGGCGCAGAAGGAACTGCTGACCGGGCGCCGTGCCATGTTCTCCGGCAAAGTGAGCATGTACCAGGGCAAGCTGACGCTGACGAATCCGGACTTCGTGCTGCTGGAAGAGGCCGGACAGGACGACGTCGAGCTGGCCAAACAGCCCATCCCCATCTATCCGGCCACGGCCAAGCTCAGCAGCTGGAGCATCTTCAACACCGTCGGTGTCCTGCTGGACAGCGTCGAATTCGCGTCCGTGCCGGATCCTGTCCCGGAGAACATCCGGGCACGGCACCGGCTGCTGCCGCTGGCACAGGCCTATGAGCAGATCCACCGGCCGGTCACGATGGAAGCCGCACGCGAGGCGCAGGACCGGTTCCGCTACCAGGAAGCCCTGATCCTGCAGACATCGCTGGCGCGCCGGCGTTCCGAAGCGGCGCGGGAGGAAGCGACGAGCCGGCCGGCCATACCGGGCGGCCTGCTGGAGCAGTTCGATGCACGGCTGCCATTCCAGTTGACCGCCGGCCAGGAACAGGTCGGACAAACCCTGGCCCGGGAACTGGAAAGCGCACATCCGATGAACCGGCTGCTCCAGGGAGAGGTGGGGTCGGGCAAGACACTCGTGGCCCTGCGCGCCATGCTGCAGGTGATCGACGGCGGCGGCCAGGCAGCGCTGCTGGCTCCCACTGAGGTGCTGGCAGCGCAGCACCACCAGTCGATCACCCGGACTCTGGGTCCGCTGGCGGAAGGCGGAATGCTGGGAGGGGCCGAGAACGGCACCAAGGTCGTGCTGCTGACCGGGTCCATGACCGCCGCCGCCCGCAAGGCTGCGCTGCTGGACGCGGCCAGCGGAGACGCCGGCATTGTGATCGGCACTCACGCCCTGCTCTCCGAGAATGTGCAGTTCTTCGACCTGGGCCTGGTGGTGGTTGATGAGCAGCACAGGTTCGGCGTGGAGCAGCGCGATGTGCTGCGGACCAAGGCCGCCAAGCCGCCGCACCTGCTGGTCATGACCGCGACCCCGATCCCGCGGACCGTCGCGATGACCGTCTTCGGTGACCTGGAAACCTCCACCTTGACCGAACTGCCGGCCGGCCGTGCCCCGATCCGGACCTTTCTGGTCGGCATGGTGGAAAATCCGTCCTGGGTCGGGCGCATCTGGGAACGGGCGCGGGAGGAGATCGAGGCCGGACGCCAGGTCTACGTGGTCTGTCCCAAGATCGGCGATGACGATGATCCGGGGGTCGAGGCCGATCCTTCGGTGGAGCCGGTGGACAGCACGGACAAGCGCGAACTCGCGTCGGTGACGGCCGTGGCCGAGAGGCTGGCCCGGACCCCGAGCCTGTCCGGTGTCCGGATGGGCGTCCTGCACGGCCGCCTCGATCCGGCCGAGAAGGCACAGACGATGGCCGCCTTCAACGCCGGCGAACTGGACCTGCTGATTTCCACCACCGTCATCGAGGTGGGTGTGGACGTGCCCAACGCGACACTGATGGTCATCCTGGATGCGGACCGGTTCGGCATTTCCCAGCTGCACCAGCTTCGCGGCCGGGTGGGCCGCGGCGGCCAGCCCGGAACCTGTCTGCTGGTCACCTCCCTGGAGCCCGGACATCCCAGCCGGCAGCGCCTCGATGCGGTCGCCGGCACCACCGATGGCTTCCTGCTCTCCCAGGAAGACCTCAAACTGCGCCGGGAGGGCGACATCCTGGGCGCTTCACAGTCCGGGGGCCGGTCCACCCTGAAGCTGCTGCGGGTCCTCAAGGACGAGCACATCATCGAAACAGCCCGCATTGATGCCCGCACCATCATCGATGAGGATCCGGATCTGCTGACGTACGCTCCGCTGGACGATGCGATCCAGCAGTACCTGAATCCCGAAAAGGAAGCCTTCCTTGAGCGCGGCTGACCTGCACCTGGTGCCGGGGGCCTGCGGGAGGGATGCATGAGCCGCATTGTGGCCGGAGCTGCCGGCGGCCTTGCGCTGGCCAGCGTTCCCGGCGCCGGCACGCGCCCGACGACGGACCGGGTGAAGGAAGCGCTCTTCTCCCGCCTGGAATCCTACGACGTCGTCTCCGGGTCGCGCGTGCTCGACCTGTTCGCCGGTTCCGGGGCGCTCGGGGTCGAATGCGCCAGCCGGGGCGCGGAGGCGGTGGAACTGGTGGAACTATCGGAGAAGGCCGCCGGTGTCTGCCGGAAGAACGCGGCCCTGGTCAACGGGCTGCTGGGCCGGGAAGCGGTGCGCGTGCACCGGGCCAAGGCCGAAACCTTCCTGCTCCGGGCCGGGGAGGCGGCGTGGGACCTGGTCCTTCTGGATCCGCCGTATCCGCTGGACGAAGCGGCACTGGAAGGAGTCCTGGCCGCAGTGGCCGGGCACCTGGCCGACGGAGCCGTCGTCGTCGTCGAACGCTCCTCCCGCTCGCCCGAACCACGCTGGCCGGACGGGCTGGAGGGTTTTGCGCGGAAGAAGTACGGCGAAACGCAGCTCTGGTTCGCTGAACCCGCGCAGGCCTGATTCCCGCGGCCTGGATAGCAGGGGCCTAGACACCGGCGAAGGAATCAAGATCCGGGCCGGTGAGGACCGCGGCCGGATGCGGGCCGGCGGCCAGCAGCCGCGCGGTCCAGTCCGCCGGCCAGCGGCCGCGGCACCCGGCCAGGACGATGTTGCCCGGATACCGCCCGCTGAACATGCTCCGCTCGGCCACGGCGGCGACGTCGTCCACGGCCTCCCGCAGCGCGCGCACCTGGGCCCTGGCGAACGCCAGTCCGGGATCATCGCCCACGTTGACCACCAGCAGCCCCTGCGGTTTCAGCGCGGAGGCGGCCTCGCGGTAGAACGCTGCGGTGGTCAGATGCTCCGGTGCGTCCGCGCCTGCGAACACATCCAGGATGACCAGGTCGAACGCCGGACCGGCAGCGAAGGCTGCCAGCTGGTCCCGGGCATCGCCGATGTGCACGGCAATGTCACTGCCGGCAGGCAGCGGCAGATGCCGCAGGACGAAGTCCATCAGCTCGCGTTCCAGTTCGACGGCGTGCTGCACCGAGCCGGGGCGGGTGGCGGCGATGTAGCGGGCCAGGGTCAGGGCGCCGGCGCCGAGATGGAGCGCAGTGATCGGCTCGCCGGGCGGAGCCACCAGATCGGCCAGGTGGCCGATGCGGCGCAGGTACTCGTAGAAGATCTCTTCCGGGTGCTGCAGATTGACATGGGACTGCTCCACGCCACCGATGCTGAGGATGTACGAGCCGGGGACCAGGGTATCCGGTTCGATCACGGCGTGCACGCCGCTGCCGAGCAGCCGGGACGGGTCGCCCTTGGCCACGGCTCAGAGCCTGTCTTTGAGCGTGGCGATCCGACGCGCTGCTTCTTCCAGCACGTCCACTTTCTTGCAGAAGGCGAACCGGAGCAGGGACTGGGTCCGCTGCGCTCCTTCGGCGTGGCAGAACACCGGAACGGGTATGGCGGCCACGCCGACCAGGGCGGGAAGCCGCCTGGCCAGCGCGGTTGCATCCGTGACACCCAGCGGAGCGGTATCCACATTCACGAAGTAGGTTCCCTGCGGGGTGAAGACCTCCAGTCCGGCGGCCCTGAGGCCTTCGCTGAGGAGGTCCCGCTTGTGTGCCAGCGTGGCGGCGATGCCGGCATAGAACCCGTCGTCCAGGCCCAGGCCCTGGGCCACCGCGGACTGGAAGGGGGTGCCGGAACTGTAGGAGAGGAACTGCTTGACCGTCCGGATGGCGGCGACTAGATCCGCAGGCCCGCTGAGCCAGCCGACCTTCCAACCGGTGAAGGAGAAGGTCTTGCCGGCCGAGGAGATCGTGATGGTGCGTTCGGCGGCCCCGGGAAGGGTCGCCACCGGAATGTGGGCGGCGCCGAAGGTCAGGTGTTCGTAGACCTCATCGGTTACGATGACGGCGTCGTGCCGCGCGGCCAGGTCGACGATCCGGGCGAGGACGTCCCGCCCGAATACCGCGCCGGTGGGATTGTGCGGATTGTTGACCAGGACCACCCGGGTCCGGTCCGTGAAAGCGGCTTCCAGCGCCTCCATGTCCGGCATGAAGTCCGGTGCCAGCAGGGGGGCGGTAGTGTGCGCCGCTCCGGCCAGGCCGATGACCGCACCGTAGGAGTCGTAGAACGGTTCGAAGGTGAGCACCTCATCACCCGGACCGGTCAGGGCCAGCAGGGTGGCGGCAATGGCTTCGGTGGCCCCCGTGGTGACGATGACCTCCGAGTCCGGCTCAGGAGTCAGTCCGTAGAAGCGCTGCTGGTGCGCTGCGATGGCTTCCCGCAGCGCTGGTATTCCCTTGCCCGGTGCGTACTGGTTCGCGCCGCCGGCGATGGCCGACCGCGCGGCCTCCAGCATCGAGGCCGGGCCGTCCTCGTCCGGAAAACCCTGCCCGAGGTTGATGGCGCCGACCTGTCCCGCCAGCGTGGTGATCTCCTCGAAGATTGTCACTGCCACGTCTCCGCCGGCGCCCAGCAGATTCGCACCCGCCGCCGCACGCTGCCAGGGGGCGCCGCCGCGGGTGTCCGGATCCGGGCCGAGCAGCAGGGGTCGAACTGAAGTAGTCATGAGTCCCACTATTACCACCTTGGTCCGCTGTGTATGGAGCGCCACGGAACGGTGAAGTAGATTCGTACTATGCGACGCGCAGTTTGCCCCGGATCCTTTGACCCCATACACAACGGCCACGTCGAGATCATCGCCCGTGCCGCCAGCCTGTACGAAGAAGTCATCGTGGCGGTCTCCAACAACCCGGCCAAGAGGTACATGTTCGACCTCGACGAGCGGATCGGGATGGCGAGCGATACGCTTTCCGCCCTGCGCGGCATTACGGTGGAGCCCATGGCGGACGGCCTGCTGGCGGAATTCTGCCGCAGCCGGGGCGCGGGCGTCATCATTAAAGGCCTGCGGTCCGACCAGGACTTCAACTACGAAGTGCCCATGGCCACCATGAACCGGCACCTGACGGGAGTGGAGACCGTTTTCCTGGCCGCCGACAGCAACTACATCCACCTTTCCTCGACGCTGATGAAGGAAGTGGCTACGCTGGGTGGAGACATTTCCGGCTTTGTTCCCAAGAGTGTCCTCAAGCGCCTGCGGGCCAGGGACAGTGCCCACTAAGCCTCGGCGCGCCGCAGTACCGGCTGGTTTGGGAGCTGCCGGGAATCAGGCTAAGATAATACGTCGGTCATATGTTCTACAGGAGTCCTCATTAATCGCGATCTCAGTTCGCCCCTGACTTTCAACGTCAAGGACCTCGGGCGGAGCCCGGGAACCATGCGGACAATCGAAGAGCATGTGCCCGCACCAAAGGATTTTGGTGTGGCACTCATTGGCGTCCGGGAAGGATCCACCATGGATCTGGACCTGAGGTTTGAGGCCGTGCACGAGGGAATCCTGGTCTCCGGAAACGCAGCCGTCGAAGTAACCGGCGAGTGCGGACGGTGCCTGGATCCTATCGCGTACGACCTTGACGTCAACGTGCAGGAACTCTTCTACTACGAGGAACGCTTCCGCGAGGAGGCTGCCGCCGAAGGAGAAGGGGAAGAAGACCAGTACCGGATCGAGCATGATTCCATCGATCTTGAGCCGGTGCTGCGGGACGCAGTGGTAACTTCCCTGCCGTTCCAGCCGGTGTGCCGGGAGGACTGTGAAGGCTTGTGTTCCGAATGCGGAATCCGCCTCGCGGATGATCCGGGTCACCACCATGAGGTCCTGGATCCTCGCTGGGCAGCCCTTGCCGGGCTGTCCAACGCTGCCGACGCAGCACCTAGTACAGAGTCAGACGAGAGAGAAGAGAGTTAGCCGTGGCTGTTCCCAAGCGGAAGATGTCCCGCTCTAATACGCGCGCACGCCGGTCCCAGTGGAAGGCCAGCGCCCCCAATCTGGTGAAGACCGTTGAAAACGGCCGCGTTACCTACAGCCTGCCGCATCAGGCCAAGGTCGTTACCGACTCAGCCGGCACCGCGCTGTTCCTTGAATACAAGGGCCGCAAGGTAGCTGACGTCTAAAGAGACGTCATGCCTTCAACTGAAGAGCTTCTGAAGCGTCTCGGCGTCCCTATCGACGCCGGGACGCTTCGTCTTGCGCTCACCCACCGGTCCTACGCTTATGAGCAGGGCGGCATTCCCACCAATGAGCGCCTGGAATTCCTGGGCGACTCCATCCTGGGCTATTCCGTCACGGATGCTCTCTTCCGCGACAACCCCGACCTACCGGAGGGTGAACTGGCCAAGCGCCGGTCCGCCGTCGTCAGTACCCGCGCGCTGGCCGGCATTGCCCGGAGCCTGGATCTGGGCGACCACATCCTGCTGGGACAGGGGGAGAAACTGACCAACGGCCGGGACAAGTCCTCCATCCTGGCGGACACCATGGAAGCCATCTTCGGCGCCGCCTACCTGTCCTGCGGCATCGAAACGGCACGGCAGCTGGTCATGCGGCTGGTCGGGCCGCTGCTGGCTGATGCCGCCGCCCTGGGCGCCGGAACCGACTGGAAGACCAGCATCCAGGAGATGGCCGCCAACCGGAAGATGGGCAACATCGAGTACCGGGTCCAGGGTTCCGGCCCGGACCACGCCCGCACCTTCGAGGCCACGCTGAGCATCGGCGGGACCGCGTACGGCAAAGGCGCCGGCCGGTCCAAGAAGGAAGCCGAGCAGGAAGCCGCTGCGGTCTCCTGGCAGATGCTGCGGGAACGGGAGCCGGAGGCAGCGCCGGCCGCGGACACCGCGCACCAAAATGCCTGAACTCCCCGAAGTCGAGGTCGTCCGCCGGGGCCTGGCCCAGTGGGTGCGCGGCCGCACGATCACCGACGTCCAGGTGCTGGACGAGCGCTCCATCCGCCGGCATGCGCTGGGAGCGGAGGACCTGCGTGGAAACCTTCTCGGGGCCACCGTCCTTGACGTGGCCCGCCGGGGCAAGTTCCTGTGGATGCCGCTGACCGATTCAGCCCCCGGGCTGCCCGCCGAAGTCCGGACCGACGACGGCGTTCCGCGGCTTGCGCTGATGGCGCACCTGGGCATGAGCGGCCAGCTGCTGATCGAGGGCGATGACGCCCCGGACGAAAAGCACCTGAAGGTACGCTTCACCCTGTCCGCCCGGGACGGTTTTCCGGCCGAACTGCGTTTCATCGACCAGCGGATCTTCGGCGGCGTGTTCCTGGCCGATCTCATTCCGACGGCTGACGGCCACCCGGGCGGCCTGTCCGAAACGGCCCTGCCGCTGGTCCCCGCGGAGGCCGCCCACATTGCCCGGGATCCGCTGGATCCGGCCTTTTCCTTCGACGCGTTCTACCGGCGGCTGCGGGCCCGGAGAACCGGCATCAAGCGGGCACTGCTCGACCAGGGCCTGATTTCCGGCATCGGCAACATTTATGCGGACGAAGCGCTCTGGGCAGCGAAGCTTCACTATGCCCGGCCGACGGATACGCTGCGCCGCACCGAAGCGCAGCGGCTTCTGGAGGCGTGCCACGATGTCATGACCCGTGCCCTGGAGGCCGGCGGCACCAGCTTCGATTCCCTCTATGTCAACGTCAATGGGGCCTCCGGCTACTTTGCCCGTTCCCTCAAGGCCTATGGGCGGGCGGGGCAGCCCTGCTGCCGCTGCGCCGCGCTGGGACGGCAGACCCTGATGCGGCGCGACGTCTTCATGAACCGCTCGTCCTATACCTGCCCGGTGTGCCAGCGCAGGCCGCGCAACGCCCGCTGGTAGCTCTTAGCCCCTGAGGTCAGCCAGCACCGCGTCCGTGTAGACCGGCCAGGCTTGGGCGGCCCATGGGCCGAAGTCCCGGTCCGTCAGCGCGATGCAGGCGGCACCGGCGTCCGGATCAACCCACAGGAACGTGCCGGACTGGCCGAAATGTCCGAAGGTGCGCGGCGAGCTGCCGGCGCCGGTCCAGTGCGGTTCCTTGTGGTTCCGGATCTCGAAGCCCAGCCCCCAGTCGTTCTGCTGCTGCCGGCCGAAGCCCGGCAGGACGCCGGCCAGGCCGGGAAACACGACGCTGGTGGCCTCCGCCAGCGTTGCCGGGTCCAGCAGCGCCGGCCGCTGCAGTTCGGCGGCGAACCGCACCAGATCGGCAACGGTGGACGTGGCCCCGGCGGCGGGGGAGCCGTCCAGCGTGGTGCTGTCCATGCCCAGCGGGCGCAGCACGCCCTCGCGCAGGTAGTCGCCGAACGGCATCTGGGCCGAGGCGGCCAGGGTCTCGGCCAGGACCTCGAAGCCGGCATTGGAGTAGAGCCGGCGGTCACCGGGGGTGAACCGGACCGTCCGGTCGGCGAAATCGTAGCCGGCGCTGTGGGCCAGCAGATGGCGCACCGTGGACCCCTCCGGGCCGGCCGGCTGGTCGAGCTCCAGCGCGCCTTCCTCTAGGGCCACCAACGCAGCGTAGGCGGTCAGCAGCTTGGTTACCGAGGCCAGCGGATACCGCCGGTCCTGGTCGCCGTGGCTGGCCGTCACGGCGCCGTCGCGCCGGACCACCGCCGTCGACGCATGCTTCACGGGCCAGGACTCGATCATCTTCGCACTCTGCACAGGTTCCATCCTAGCGAGGGAGCCCTTGCCGTCCGCCGCCGGCCTGCTCCGGCGCAGCCGGGCCGGCTGTCCGTCCGTAGTGCGCGGCCAGGCGCTCCAGGCCTTCCTCGATGCCGACCTGCGGCTCCCAGTCCAGCACCTGGCGCGTCCGGCGCTGGTCGAACCAGTGGGCCGTGGACAGCTGCTCGGCCAGGAAACGGGTCATCGGCGGTTCGTCGTGGACCCAGCCGCGCCGGCCGGCAAAGAGCCAGGCGCGCTCAATCACCGAGCCGGCGGCCCGCGCAGCGGCGCCGGGCAGGCTCCAGGCCGGGGCAGCGACCCCGGCCGCGGCGCAGATGCCGGCGATCAGCTCGGCCACCGTCCGGGGCTGGCTGTTCGTGACTACCAGTGCCTGCCCATGCGCCTGTTCCATACGTTCCAGCCCGCGGACAATCGCGGCCGCGGCGTTGTCGATATAGGTGGTGTCGATCAGCGCCGCACCCTGGTCCAGCAGGGGCAGACGGCCCGCGCGGGCGCGCTCGACTACCCGTTCCACGAGTTGCGTGTCCCCGGGCCCCCACACCACATGCGGACGGATGGCCGTGACCCGGAAGCCGGGCGCATCGGCGGCGAGGGCAAGCTGCTCGGCGGCCGCCTTGGAGCGGGCGTAGCTGCCGCGGGCCCGGGCCGGATCGGCTGCCCCGGCGCCGGCGCCGCTGATCGGGTCGCCGAAGTGCGCCACGGAGGGCGAGGAGACGAAGACGAAGTCCCGGACGCCGGCCTGCCTGGCCGCTTCGAGCAGGGTCCGTGTGCCGTGGATGTTGGTGGCCTCGAATTCCGCCCAGGCACCGGTAAAGGAAACCTTCGCGGCCAGGTGGATGACGGCGTCGGACCCTGCCACGGCACGCGCGGCGGCGGCGGAATCCGCCACGGATCCGGACACGTCCTCTGCGGTCCGGCCGGCGGCGCTGATCCGGGCCGGACGCCGCTGGAAGGTGCGTACCCGGTGCCCGCGCTCCAGCAGCAGGCGGGCGACGGCTCCGCCCAGCATGCCGCTGGCACCGGTGACCAGAACCCGCCGTGTGTCCGCTGACGCGGTGTCCGGGCTGCTCATGGTTTCGTCATCCTTCCGCCGGACAGCACTCCGGCGGCCCACCGGGCGAGCCGGCTGCGGTCGATCTTGGAATTGTGCCGGATGTCCGTGGGCAGTTCCGGTACTGCCAGCACCGCGGCAAGGTCCAGGTGGGCCGGAGACACGGCCTCCCGGATCCGGGCCGCCAGGGGCGGGGAAGCCGGGCCGGGTGCGGCGGCAGCCGGAACGGTTTCGACGATGGCGACCGGCACCTGTGCGCCTGCGGGGCCGACGCCGACGACGGCGGCCAGCCGGACGCCGTCGACCGTTTCCGCCAGCTGCTCGGCGGCCACCGGGGTGCGGACGCCCGCAGCCGTCGTGATGATGTGGCCCAGCCGGCCCTCGACCCACAGCCGTCCCGCCGGATCCAGGTGGCCGACGTCGCCGGTGCGGTGCCAGCCGGGGATGGAAGCACTGTGGGCCTGGGTGATCCACAGCCGGTCGTACCGGTCCTTGACGTGCCCGGCGCTGACGATGATCTCGCCGGTGACCCCGGGATCCGTCGTCGGTCCGCCGGCGGCGCTGCCGTCCGGTTCGAGAGGGCAGACCGCCACCCGCGCCCCGGCGACCGGGGTGCCGACGCAGACGCCGTTGCCGGCGCCGGCGGCGCGGATGCCGTCCAGGCTGATATCCGTCACCGGCAGCGCTTCGGTCATGCCGTAGGGGGTGTGCAGCGAGGCATTGGACACCAGCTCCTGCACCTGGGCCAGCAGCGGCTCCGGGATCGGAGCGCCCGCCGAGAGCAGCAGTTCGATGCCGGCCAGGGCTTCGCGCTGTTCCGGCTCCAGCCCGGCGGAGGTGGCGAGCACATTGTTCAGCGCGGCCGGGGACGCGAAGACTGCCGTGGCGTCCACTGCCGAGGCCGCGTCCGCCAGGGCGGCCGCGGTCAGCGTCCTGGGCTTGGTCACGTCCATGTCCGGGGTGACGGACGTTGCGCCCAGGGCCGGTCCCAGCAGCGCGAAGGGGGCGAAGCCCGCCACCAGGGAGGTTCCCGCCTGCAGGCCGTAGGTGTCCTTCAGGGTGTCCCGCATCGCCGCCAACTGCCGGTGCCGGTAGACCACGCCCTTGGCCGGGCCGGTGGAGCCGGAGGTGAAGAGGATGGCGGCGTCGGCCTCCGGATCCACCGGGTGGGCCGGGATCGCGTGGGCGGAAGACTCCAGCAGCTCAGGAACAGTGTGATCCGCGCCCAGCAGCCGCCGCTTCGCCGCCGGCAGGTCCGTGGCGCTGATCTTAACCCCGGGCCAGCCGAAGACCCGGGCCGCGGCCAGCGCGGTGTCGATGCCGATGAGGTAGGCCGGACCGGCGCCCTTGATCGCCCGGCTCAGCCCCTTGGCCCCCAGGCCGGCGTCGGCGACGACGATGACGGCCCCCAGCCGCAGGCAGGCGTAGATCAGGGCAGTGAGGTCCGAACCAGGCGGTACCAGCAGGTTCACGCGGTCCCCTGCCTTGACGCCGATAGACGCCAGCCCGGCTGCCAGGCGGTTGACCCGGCGGGCCAGTTCGGCCCAGGACAGCACCCGGGGTCCGCTGCCCGCCGCGGCGCCCAGCGGCACCATGTCGACGACGGCGGGGGAGTCATCCGCGGCGCGGGCGTCCAGTTCGGCCAGCATCGGGACGAAATCCTGCTCGGCACCGCCACCGGCTGCGGCACCGCCACCGGCTGCTGCCGCCGGCAGCTTCTGCTCCAGCCACTCGAACACCGGCGCGGCGATGTCCACATCCTCGCCGACCAGATGCCCGGCGCCTTCAAAGCGGTGCACATCGGCCTGCGGCAGCCGCGCCAGCAGGTCGCGCAGGTAACGGTCGGAAAAGACCGGGTCCGTGGGGCCCCAGAGCAGCAGGGCCGGAACGTCCAGGGTGCGGATGCCCTCGGCCACGCTGGACAGTGTGGGCCAGCTCGGGTGGGAAGGATCGGCGGGGATGTCGGCGACAAAGTTGCCCACTCCGGCACGCCGGACGGCACTGCGGTAGGGGGCTCTGAAGGCCGCCCGGACGTCGCCGGCCAGGGCCGGGCGGGCCAGTGCGTGGGTGACGCGCAGGAAGGCGTCCGTCGTCGTCGTGCCCCACCGGTGGACGGCCGGGTGCAGCGCCAGCCGCAGCGGCGCGGGGAGAGCGTAGCCGGCGGGGTGGACGGCGGTGTTGGCCAGTACCACGCCGGCAAGCCGCGCCCGGTGCCGGGTGGCCCACCCCAGCGAAATGATGCCGCCCCAGTCATGGCCTACCGTGACCACGGGCCCGTCCAGGTCCAGTGCGTCCGCCAAATCGCCCAGGTCGGTGATCCGGTCTTCGAGCCGGCGGAACACGCCGGTCCGCGTCGAGAAGCCCATGTCCAGCTGGTCGACGGCGATGACGCGCCACGGCCGGTCGGCCCGCGTCCCGGCGGCCAGCAGGGTACGCCACAGGTAGGACCAGGTGGGATTGCCGTGCACGCAGAGCAGGGTCCCGGCCGGGGCAGCGCCGCGTTCGGCCAGCTGCGGCCCGTTGTCCAGCAGGTGCCAGGTATTGACGGTTCCGGCCGGATCCACCGGCGCGGTGGAGCGGACCCGGACGCGCCGGGACCAGGCCGCCTCGACGCCGGGCCAGCGGTTCACCATGCGATCTCCATCATGGTGGTGTTGAGTCCGGAGCCCACTCCCATGCACAGCACCCGGTCCCCGGCGTTCAGTGACTGCGCTTCAGCTGCCAGGGTCATCGGCAGGGAAGCCGGCCCGACATTGCCCCAGCGGGGGAAGGTGATGGGCACGCGGCCGCGGTCCAGGTCGATGGCTTTGATGATCGCGTTGGTATAGGAATGGGACACCTGGTGGGTGACGTAGCGGTCCATCCGGCCCCAGTCCCAGCCGTCGCCGTGCGCCTCATGCCAGGCGGTGATCACCAGTTCCAGGCCCCCGTCCAGCAGACCCTTGGTATCGGTGAACATCCCGTCCGGGCCGCCCACGCACAGCTCGTGGTGCTCGGTGCCGGCGCGGGAGACGCCGCCGAGGAGCCGGTGGGACCCCGGGTGCGCGTCGGACGGGCCCAGCACGGCGGCGGCCGCCCCCGAACCGAGGGTGAGGGTGGCGAACTCACGCAGGTAGTCCTCGCGCGTGGAGTCCGGATGGTTGAGGCGCTCGAAGGTGGTTTCCTGCGTTGGCCTGGAGTCCTCTCCGGCGACGATCAGGGCGTACCTGATCTGGCCGGAGTCGATCATGTTGGCCGCCAGGGTCATACCGTTGACGAAGCCCAGGCAGGCGTTGGCCAGGTCGAAATTCATGGCCGAGGACGGCAGCCCCAGTCCGTGGTGGATCTTCACCGCGACGGAGGGCTCCAAATTCCGGCGGGTGACGGAGGTATTGATCAGCAGTCCTACCTGCGAGGGTGCGATGCCGGCTTCAGCAAGGGCCTTGGCCCCGGCCTCGGTCGCGGCGTCGTCGAAGCTTTGGCCCGTGTGCCACCAGCGCCGTTCCCGCACTCCGGCCACCCGCTCAAGCAGCCGCTTCGACAGGCGGAGCCGCTTCAGGCTGGGGGCCAGACGCTCATCGAATTCTGCGGACGTGACCGCGACCGGGGCTTCGACACTGGTGACCGAGAGCAGAGCTGTGTTGGTGTGCCGAAACGTTGCGTTACCGATCAATATCCAGCCTTCGTCCGGGGGAGGAACGTGCCGTACGCCCTGCGGGTGCAGAGCATGGCGCGCAGAGCCTGGGACACAGGGTCTGCAGGCACAGGGTCTGCGGGCACAATTCACTGTCTGAAACCTTAACTATGCACCCTTGCGACCCCTTCCCGCACATAGGCTCACCGGCGCTGCCCGGTGGAAATCCCGCGCCATTGCAGGCCAGGAGCCGGAACCGGTGCAGCCGGCTGCGGCCCTGCCAACGGGGAAATGTCACAGCAAGACGGTAGATTGTTCAGAAGGTCCGGTGCTGCCGGATTGCTGTGCGGGAGTAGGAATGTGCATCTAAAGAGCTTGACGGTGAGGGGCTTCAAGTCCTTCGCATCCGCCACGACGTTCGACTTCGAACCCGGAGTCACGGCCGTCGTCGGCCCCAACGGTTCCGGCAAATCCAATGTCGTCGACGCACTGGCCTGGGTTATGGGCGAACAGGGAGCCAAGACCCTGCGCGGCGGCAAGATGGAAGACGTCATCTTCGCGGGCACCGCCGGGCGTCCGCCGCTGGGCCGTGCCCAGGTCTCCCTCACCATCGACAATTCCGACGGCGCTCTGCCGATCGAATACTCCGAGGTCACCATTTCCCGGACCCTGTTCCGTGCAGGCGGCTCCGAATACGCCATCAACGGTACCAACTGCCGGCTGCTGGATATCCAGGAACTGCTCTCGGACTCCGGGCTGGGACGCGAAATGCACGTGATTGTCGGCCAGGGCCAGCTGGACCGCATCCTGCATGCGACACCGGAGGACCGCCGCGGCTTCATCGAGGAAGCGGCCGGCATCCTCAAGCACCGCCGCCGCAAGGAAAAGACGGTGCGCAAGCTCGAAGCCATGCAGGCAAACCTGACGCGGCTTTCCGACCTGACCGCCGAGATCCGCCGCCAGCTCACGCCCTTGGGCAAGCAGGCCGCGGTGGCCCGGCGCGCGCAGCAAGTCCAGTTCGACGTGCGCGACGCCCGCGCCCGGCTGCTGGCCGACGACCTCGTCCAGCTCCAGGCCGCCCTGGAACAGGAGGCCGCCGACGGAACAGCGCTGAAAGCACGCCGGGCGGAAACCGAAAAGCTGCTGGCCGCCGGCAGGATCCGGCAGGCAGAACTCGAGCGGCTGGCGGCCGAGGCCACGCCGGCGGTCAACGCCGCCCGCGACGCCTGGTACCAGCTGTCGGCCACCCGCGAACGGTTCCGTTCCCTGGGCACGCTGGCCTCGGAGCGGCGCCGCCTCCTCGGCGCCGAAGAACCGCCCCCGGCCGGACAGGATCCTGACCAGCTGGAGCAGCAGGCGGCCCGCGTGCGCGCCGAACAGGAGGACCTCGGGCTGCAGCTTGAGGAACGGCGCCTGAGCCTGGAAGCCGCCGTCGAACTCCGTGCCGACGCGGAGGAAGCCGCCGCCGCTGAGGAGGAACGGCTGACCGCCATCCTGCGCGCCGCCGCGGACCGGCGCGAGGGGCTGGCCAAGCTCGCCGGCACGGCGGGGGCCGCGCGGTCCCGGGTGGAAGCGGCGGAGGCGGAGCTGGGCCGGCTGCGCCGCTCCATCACCGACAGCACCGAACGCCGCCGCCAGGCGCAGCTGGAATTCACCGCGCTGGAAAGCCAGGTCGCCTGCGCCGAGGAAGGGGAGGAAGGCCTCGACGCCGAGTACGAAGAGGCGAATGCGCAGCTCGAAGCGCTCGCTGACCGGATCGAGGAGCTGACGCGGCAGGAGCGGGACGCCGAACGGGAACGGGACGCGCTCGCGGCCCGGAAGGAAGCGCTCGAAGTCGGCCTCAACCGCCGTGACGGCTCGGAGCTGCTCCTGTCCGCCGGAATCGAGGGCGTGCTCAGCGCCGTCGCAGACCGGATCAGCGTGCGTCCCGGCTACGAGACGGCCATTGCCGCGGCGCTGGGATCGGCCGCGGAAGCGGTGGCGGTGGCGGATCTCGATGCGGCACTGCGCGCCTTGGAGCTGCTGAAGAACGACGACGGCGGCCGGGTGGAGCTGTTGCTGGCCGGCCCGGCCATGCCTGGTTCAACCGGCGGACCCGATACAGCCGGCGGAGCGGGACGCCCCGAACAGGCCGATGCGGACATCCCCGGTGCCCTTGCCGCCTGCGGCCTCATTGACTCCTCGGACGGGCTCGAGGGGACCCTCGCGGCCCTGCTGCGCGGCGTCGTCGTGGTCGAGGATGTGCGGACCGCAGCGGCGGTCATCGGCGCCCGCGCGGACCTGATGGCCGTCACCCGCGGCGGGGACGTCTTCACGTCCTGGTCGGTGCGCGGCGGTTCGGCGGGCGCGCCCAGCCTGCTCGAGGTGCAGGCCGCGGTGGAGGAAACCGGGTCCCGGCTCAGGGCGGCAGCGGCCCGTGCCGAGCAGGCCAAGTTCGCGATCGCCACGGCCAAGGCGCAGCGGGACGAGGCCCGCGCGCGGGCCGGCGCCGCGCTTGACCGGCTGCACGAATCAGACGCCCGGCTGGCGGCTGTCGCTGAGCGGCTCGGGAACCTGGGCTCGGCCCTGCGGTCCGCGGTAGGGGAGAACGACCGGCTGGCCCGGCTTGCCGAGGCAGCCGAGGAGAACCTGGCGGCCGAACAGGAAACGCTGGCTGCCGCCGCTGCCCGCCTGGCCGCCGCGCAGGAGGCTCCTGCGGAGGAGGAGCCGTCCACGGACCTGCGGGACCGGCTGGCCCGTGAAGCCACCGCGGCCCGGCAGGCCGAAATGGAGGCACGCCTGGGGCTGCGCAGCGCGGAGGAACAGCTGACGGCCATCGCCAACCGCGCTGCATCCCTGGAACGCGCGGCCGCCACCGAACGGCAGGCCCGGGCGCAGGCGGCCGAACGTGCCCGCCGCCGCCGTATCCAGGCAGGCAGGGCCACAGCGGTCAGCCGTGGCGTCGGGAACGCGCTGGCCTATCTGGATGTCTCGGTGGAGCTGGCCGCCGGGGAACGGGATGCGGCGGAGGAAGTCCGCGCGGCCTGGGATTCGGAGCTGGCCGCGGTCCGGGAGGCCAACGAAAAGTACGCGGCCGAGCTGGCCGAGCTGACGGACTCGGTCCATCGGGAGGAACTGGCCCGCGCGCAGCAGCTGCTGCGGATCGAGACTGTGCAGACGCGGGCCATCGAGGAACTGGGCATGACGCCGGACCACCTGGTCAACGAGTTCGGCCCCCATACTCTGGTTCCGGTCCCGCCGGAGAAGGAGGACAAATGGGCGGCGCTGCGGGCCGAGGTGGATGCGGACGGTAACGCCGTTCCGGCCGGTGTGCCGTTCGTGCGCCAGGACCAGGAGAAGCGGCTGAAGAAGGCCGAACGGGACCTGGCCGCCCTCGGCAAGGTCAATCCGCTGGCGCTGGAGGAATTCGATGCACTGGAGGAGCGGCACCGGTTCCTGAGCACGCAGCTTGAGGACCTGAAGGCCAGCCGCAAGGACCTGCTCGACATCATCCGCGAGGTCGATGAGCGCGTCGAAAAGGTATTCGCGGACGCGTACCGGGACACCGCCGAGCAGTTCAGGCATGTCTTCGCCCGGCTGTTCCCCGGCGGGGAAGGTCGACTGGTACTGACCGACCCGCAGGATATGCTCCACACCGGGATCGAAGTCGAGGCACGGCCGGCGGGCAAGAAGATCAAGCGCCTGTCGCTGCTGTCCGGCGGCGAGCGTTCCCTGACCGCCGTGGCGATGCTGGTGGCGATCTTCAAGGCCCGCCCGTCCCCGTTCTATGTGATGGACGAGGTGGAGGCCGCCCTGGATGACACGAACCTCGGGCGTCTGATCACGATCTTCGAGGAGCTACGCGAGTCCAGCCAGCTGATCGTGATCACCCACCAGAAGCGCACCATGGAGGTAGCAGACGCCCTGTACGGGGTGACCATGCGCGGCGACGGCGTCTCCACGGTCATCAGCCAGCGGATCGCCGCGGCCAGCTAGCGCCGAGGGGCTCTGGCCGAGCTTGCGAGGCTGGGGGTAGGCGTGACGCGCTAGCGCCGCGGGTCCCGGTCCGGCTCTCCGTCCCCGTCCGGCTTTCCGTCCCCGTCCGGCGGCGTCTCCCGGGGCAGGGTCTCCCGGCCGGGCAGCCAGGCCACCAGGGCAGCCAGGACGATTCCGCCGGTCACGGCGAACGCCACGCCGTAGGACATGCGGTCCGCCAGCATGCCCGCGAGGATGGGCCCCACGATGGCTCCCGTGTCGGTGACCATCTGGAAGGCAGCCAGGACCTTGCCGCCGCTGCGTCCGCTGCCGATGACGTCGGCGACGGCGGCCTGCTGGGCCGGATTCATCATCCCGGCGCCCACCCCTGCGAGCACCGAAGCGGCCACGAAGGCCGGAACATTCGTCGTGAAGCCGAGCACGATGGTGGCGACGCCGTTGACGGCCAGGCCGGACAGGATCATCGGTTTGCGTCCGAGCGTATCCGCCAGCCGTCCGGAGACGGTGAGCGCGGCAGCGTTTCCGGCGGCAAAGACAGCCAGCGCCAGACCGGCGACTTCCGGCCCCTGGCCGAGGACCGCGGCGGCGAACAACGGCAGCAGGGCGATCCGGACGCCGAAATTCGACCAGCCGTTCGCGAAGGAGGAGGCGAGGGCCGACCGGTAGGCGGAATCCCCCAGGGCCTCGCGGAACGTCATCGGCGGCCGGGCGGCCGTCTCCTGCTTAGGCTTGAGCGCCGAGGGCTTCAGCCGGACGAAGACCACCGCGGCGGCGAGGAGCAGCGCCACGGCGTAGACGATGAACGGGACGCGCAGGCCAAAGCCGGCCAGCAGGCCGCCGAGTATGGGCCCGCCGATGTTGCCGAGGAGGAACGCCGTGGCATACGCGCTTGAAACCCGGCCGCGGCTGCCCGGCGGTGCCAGCCGGACGATCAGGCCCATGGCGGAGACGGTGAACATCGTTGAACCGATCCCGCCGAGCCCGCGGAAGATCAGCAGCTGCCAGTAGTCCTGGGCCAAGGCGGTGGCGGCGCTGGAGGCTGCCACGATGAGCAAACCGGTGATGTACACCGGCCGCTCCCCGAGGCGGCCGATCAGGGCGCCGCCGGCGGGCGCGAAGACCAGCCGGGTAAAGGCGAAGGCGCTGACGATGACCGAGGCCGCCGCGATGCCGACGTTGAAGCTCTGGGCGAACTGGGGGAGCACCGGCGCCACCAGGCCGTACCCCAGGGCGATGACGAACGCCGCCGCCACCAGGACCTGGATCTCGGGGGGAATGGGCACCCGGGGACTGCGGACACGGGAGGCTGGGCGGAAGCTGATCGGACGGCGGGCAGCAGGACGGGGACGGGGCATGGTCAATAGAGTCTCATAGAGCCGGCACCCTCATCCCGCCGGAAGCGCCGTGTGAGAAGCTAAGACGTGTGAACGATACTCTTGCGGTAATTATCTACGTTGTTATTGCCATTGCCGTTGTGGGTAGCCTCGCCGTCCTCCTGCTGCGGGGGCGCAAGGTTCCCAAGGGCACCTATCCGACGACCCGCGACGAGAACGACCAGGCCCCGGGCGGCACCGCGACCGCCACGCTCGAAGAGGCCCCGCCGGCGGCCCCGCCCGCGGCTCCCCAGGCTCCGCCGGAGGCCGAGGTCGCCGTTCCCGAAGCCGAGGTCGAGGAAACCCTTGCCGGCATCGAAGCCATTCCGGTGGAAACCCCGGCACCTGTCGAGGGCCGTCTGGCCCGCCTGCGGGCGCGGCTGATCAAATCCAACAACGCGATCGGCAAGGGTCTGCTGGCGCTGCTGTCCAGCGACAGGATCGACGAGGATGTCTGGGACGAGATCGAGGAAACGCTGCTGCTGGCAGATCTGGGCACCGAACCCACGATGGAGCTGGTCGACGCGCTGCGCGACCGGGTCAAGGTTGCCGGCAGCCGCAGCCCGGAAGAGGTCAAGGTCATGCTGCGCGAGGAGCTGGTTCGGCTGATTGACCCGGCGATGGACCGCAGCCTGGCCACCGACCGCCATGCCGACCGTCCCGCCGTTGTGATGGTGGTCGGCGTCAACGGCGTCGGCAAGACGACCACCGTCGGCAAGCTGGCCCGCGTGCTGGTGGCGGAGGACAAGGACGTGCTGCTGGGGGCAGCGGACACCTTCCGTGCCGCCGCGGCGGAGCAGCTGGCCACCTGGGGGCAGCGCGTCGGCGTGCCCACGATCAAGTCCGACGTCGATGGGGCAGATCCTGCCTCCGTCGCCTTCGAGGCGGTCAAGGCGGGCATCGAGGGCGAGGTCGACGTCGTCATGATCGACACAGCCGGCCGCCTGCAGAACAAGGTGGGCCTGATGGATGAGCTGGGCAAGGTCAAGCGGGTCATCGAGAAGCAGGCCACTGTGGACGAGGTCCTGCTGGTGCTGGATGCCACCACCGGCCAGAACGGCCTGAGCCAGGCCAAGGTCTTCGCCGAAGTGGTCAACATCAGCGGCATCGTGCTGACCAAGCTCGACGGAACCGCCAAGGGCGGGATCGTGGTCGCCATCCAGCGCAGCCTGGGCGTACCCGTCAAGCTGGTGGGCCTGGGTGAAGGGGCCGACGACCTGGCCCCGTTCGAGGCGGAAAGTTTCGTCGATGCCCTCCTGAACTGACAGCGGCAGGCGCCGTTTACGTCGCCGAAACAAAGCGGTCACGTGTTTTTTACGTGGCCGCTTTTTTCGTAACCGGCCGGCAACACATCCCCGCATGGCTTGAAACACATGTCCCGGAAGCTTGGAAGCGAACGACGGAAGACGTCGTAGCGGCGGGACCATCCCGCCTCAGGACTTCAGGGGAAGGACGTGCAATGGATCTGACTGCGGGTCACGTCTGGGTGATGGTATCGGCGGCGCTCGTGCTGCTGATGACGCCGGGACTGGCATTCTTCTATGGCGGTATGACACGGGCCAAGGCGGCCCTGAACATGATGATGATGAGCTTCATCTCGGTCGGCATCGTCGGGGCCGTCTGGGTCCTGTGGGGCTACTCGATGAGCGGCGGCGACGGCGTGCTGCAATTGTTCGGCGATCCGTTCGCCGCCTTCGGTCTGGCGTCCCTGCTGGGCACCGAGGACCTGATCAGCGCCGGCTACGGCGCAACGTTCGCCATCATCACGGTCGCCCTGATCAGCGGCGCGATCGCCGACCGGGCCCGTTTCGGAGCCTGGTCCGTCTTCGTCCCGGTCTGGGTCACCCTGGTCTACTGCCCGATGGCCTTCATTGTATGGGGCGGCGGCCTGCTGGGCGCAGAGGGCGCCATTGGCACCGCGGTCGGCGAGGCGATCGACTTCGCTGGCGGGACCGTGGTCCACATCAGCGCCGGCACCGCCGCGCTGGTCCTGGCACTGATCCTGGGCAAGCGCAAGGGCTTCGGTAAGGATCCCAGCCACCGCCCGCACAACATCCCGTTCGTCATGCTCGGTGCGGCCCTGCTGTGGTTCGGCTGGTTCGGCTTCAACGGAGGCGCCGCAGGCTCGGCCCAGGAAGCCGGCCTCATCTGGGTCAACACCATGGCCGCTCCCGCAGCAGCCATGATCGGCTGGCTCCTCACCGAGCGGATCCGCGACGGCCGTCCGACCTCCCTGGGTGCAGCCTCCGGCGTCGTCGCAGGCCTGGTCGCCATCACCCCGGCCTGCGCCAATGTCAGCCCGGTCGGCGCACTGGGCCTGGGCCTGGCCGCCGGCGTCATCGCCGCCCTTGCGGTCGGCCTGAAGTACCGGCTTGGCTTCGACGACTCGCTCGACGTCGTCGGTGTCCATCTGGCCGCCGGCATCGTCGGCACCCTCGCCATTGGCTTCATCGCGCTGCCGGTCGACGGAGAAGGCGGCGGCCTCTTCTACGGCGGCGGACCGGGGCAGCTGGGCGCCCAGGTGGTGGCCACTCTGGTGGCGATCGTCTACACGGCCGTCCTGACCCTGGCCATCGGATTGGCGATCCACCGGAGCATGGGCTTCCGGGTCACCGAGGAGCAGGAGGTCGCCGGCGTGGACCTGAGCGAGCATGCGGAAACCGCCTACGAATTCGGCAGCCTCAGCACCGGCCGCACCTTCAAGCCTTTCCCGCAGGCAGCAGACCTGAACGCCACCGCCTACAATGCACCGGAAGAGGTCAAGGCATGAAACTCGTCACGGCCATCATCCGTCCCGAAAAGCTCGACGACATCCGCTCCAGCCTGGAGAGCTACGGCGTCCAGGGCCTGACGATCAGCCAGGCCAGCGGCTACGGCCGCCAGCGGGGCCACACTGAGGTCTACCGGGGGGCGGAGTACACCGTGGACCTGCTGCCGAAGGTGCGGGTGGAGGTGCTCGTGGCGGACGAGTGGGTCAGCGACATCGTTGACGTCCTGGTCGCCACCGCCAACACCGGCCGGGCCGGCGACGGCAAGGTCTGGGTCATCCCGGTTGAGGAAGCGATCCGCGTCCGCACCGGCGAGCGGGCCGAGGCAGCACTGTAGCCGAAGCGAACACAGCCGCAGCGCACCTGTTCCGCCAGGGAATGGGTGCGCTGCTGCTGTGTCCGGTGTGCGGACGGCTCAGGCGGAGGTATCCACCTGCTCGAGGGGCTTGTCCTCGCGCGAGGTGTCCCACGTCGGGCAGCCTCCGGAACCGGCCGGATATTCCTCCAGCGGAACCTTGTTGGCGGTCCAGGCGCCAAGGACCGGTTCCACGATGCGCCAGCAGTCCTCGGCGATATCGCCGCGCACGGAGAGGAGCGGATCGCCCTGCAGGACTCCGTCCAGGACTTCGCTGTATGGCAGCAGGCCGGAGGGATTGAGCTGGGCGGTCATGACGGCCCGGTCCAGCGTGAAAATGTCACCCGGGCCGTTTACATCGATTTCCAGTTGGAGCGTATCCGGGCCGAAGCCGATCCGCAGCCGGGTGGGTTCGTCCACGCCGCGCAGGCCCGTGGGCAGGTGGTCGATCTGCTTGAAGGTAATGATGGCTTCCTTCTGCCGCGTCCCCAGAGCCTTGCCCGACCTCAGGATGAACGGCACGCCGGACCAGCGGGAGTTGTTGATGGACACCTCGATCTCGGCCAGGGTCTCGGTCATCCGCGACGGATCGACGCCCGGCTCATCGATGTAGCTCGGAATGCTGCGCTCGCCGATGTGCCCGGCCGTGTACCGGGCCCGCCGCGTGGTCCGGGTGAAGTCCGGGTCCACTGAACTGGCCCGCAGCACGCTGCCGACGTGGTCCCGCAGGTCCCGTTCGCCCAGCGTCGCCGGCGCGTTCAGGGCCAGCAGCGCCATGATCTGCAGCAGGTGGCTTTGGATCATGTCCCGCAGGGCGCCGGCGCCGTCGTAGTAGCGGGCGCGCCCTTCCAGGGCCAGGTCCTCGTCGAAGATGATCTCCACCTTCTGAATATGGAGATTGCTCCACAGCGGCTCGAAGAGCCGGTTGGCGAAGCGTAGGCCCAGGATGTTGAAAACAGTCGCCTTGCCGAGGAAATGGTCCACCCGGTGGATATGGTCCTCCGGGACCAGTCCCGTCAGCGTCCGGTTGAGGGACCTGGCGGATTCGAGGCCGGTCCCGAACGGTTTCTCCAGCACCAGTCGGGTCCCTTCCGGCAGATCCTCGGGCCGGAGCACTTCGCAGGCCTTCTGGCTGACAGCAGGCGGCAGGGCGAAGAAGATGGCGACCGGAGCCGGCAGCGAGGCCAGCAGCCCGGCAAGCTTTCCTGGCTCCGTCGCATCCAGTGCGTGGTACGTCGTCGACTCCTGCACATCGCGCAGCGCCGACCGGCCGGCGTCGTTGGCGTCTGCGGCATTTGGTTCGAAAGCGCCGGCGACGCGGTCCTGCCACTTTTCCTCGCTCCAGTCATCCGAGCCGGCGCCCACCAGGTTGAGGCCTGCGGTCCGGCCCTGGGCCAGGAGCCTGCCCAGGCCGGGCAGCAGCAGGCGGCCGGTCAGGTCGCCGGAGGCACCCAGGATCAGCAGCGTCTGCACGGCACTATGGCCATTGCCGGAGCGGAAGTCGGACGTCGGCTGGGCCGCGGATTCCGCAGCCGGTACATTTGAAGAAGTCACGGAACTTACCCTGCCACTTCGGGCCGCCGTTGTCTCGGCTGTGCGGCAGCGATCGTGGTCCGGTCCGCAGCAGTTGTTATCCTTGATAGTTGAGCCCGGACAATGTCCTGAGAAGTCCAGCGCAGTCCCACGAATATTTGGAAGGCTGCCAGTGGAATCAGGCTCTGTCTGTGACATCTGGCCCATAGCGATGAAAGAAGTACACGGCGCGTGTTCAATTCACTCTCTGACCGGTTGACAGCAACCTTCAAGAACCTGCGCGGCAAGGGGCGCCTCTCCGAGGCTGACGTCGATGCCACGGTGCGGGAGATCCGCCGCGCCCTGCTCGATGCCGACGTCGCGGTGACGGTGGTGCGCGAATTCACCGCCAAGGTCAAGGAACGTGCCCTCGGGGAAGAAGTTTCCCAGGCGCTCAATCCCGGCCAGCAGATCGTCAAGATCGTCAACGATGAGCTCGTCGGCATCCTCGGCGGGGAAACCCGCCGCATCCGGCTGGCCAAGAACCCGCCGACGGTGATCATGCTCGCCGGCCTGCAGGGTGCCGGTAAGACCACCTTGGCCGGAAAACTGTCCAAATGGCTCAAGGGGCAAGGCCACAGCCCGATCCTCGTCGCCGCCGACCTGCAGCGTCCCAACGCGGTGACCCAGCTGCAGGTGGTCGGCCAGCGCGCCGGCGTGCCGGTCTTCGCGCCGCATCCGGGCACCACCTCCGAATTCGATGTTGCCACCGGTGATCCGGTCACCGTGGCCCGCGAGGGCGTCGAGCACGCCCGGGCGAAGCTGCACGACGTCGTCATTGTGGACACCGCCGGCCGCCTGGGCATCGACGCGGAGATGATGCAGCAGGCCGCGGACATCCGCGCCGCGATCTCCCCGGACGAGGTCCTGTTCGTCATCGACGCCATGATCGGCCAGGATGCGGTCAACACGGCCAAGGCCTTCGAAGAGGGCGTCGACTTCACCGGCGTCGTGCTGTCCAAGCTCGACGGCGATGCCCGCGGCGGTGCCGCGCTCTCCGTCGCGTCCGTGACCGGCCGGCCGGTCATGTTCGCCTCCACGGGCGAGGGCCTGGACGACTTCGAACTCTTCCACCCGGACCGGATGGCCTCGCGCATCCTCGACATGGGCGACATCCTCACCCTGATCGAGCAGGCCGAAAAGAGCTGGGACAAGGAGGAAGCCGCCCGGATGGCGAAGAAATTCGCCGACCAGGAGGACTTCACCTTGGAGGACTTCCTGGCCCAGATGCAGCAGATCCGCAACATGGGTTCGATGAAGAAGATGCTCATGATGATGCCGGGCGCCGCGAACATTCGCGAGCAGCTGGAGAACTTCGACGAGCGGGAGATCGACCGCGTGGAGGCGATTGTGCGCTCCATGACCCCGCACGAGCGCGTCGCACCCAAGATCATCAACGGCTCCCGCCGCGCCCGCATTGCCCGCGGTTCCGGCGTCCATGTCTCCGAGGTCAACGGGCTGCTGGAGCGCTTTGGGCAGGCCCAGAAGATGATGAAGAAGATGGCCGCGGGCGGCGGCATCCCCGGGATGCCCGGGATGCCCGGTCCGGGCGGCTTCGGCGGCGGCCGGAAGGCCAAGCAGACCGCCGCCAAGAACAAGAAGAAGGCACGTTCCGGCAATCCGGCCAAGGCTGCCCAGCAGCTGGCCGAGGCAGAGGCACGCCGGGCCAATGCACCGAAGTCCCTGCCCACCGGAGCATCCTTCGGCCAGCAGAAGCAGGACTTCGACCCGTCCGCACTCAACCTGCCCAAGGGCTTCGAGAAGTTCCTGGGCAAGTAGCGTCCCCGGCGGCAGTTAGGTTGGATGCATGAAGAAGGAACGCATCGTCTTTGTGCACGGCGCCGGTCCGGCCGGTGCCGCAGCCTGGCCGAACCAGCACAAGCTCGCCCTGCCCTATGACTGCCTGTTCCTCAAACGTGCCGGCTTCGAGGAACCCGGGCCCGCGGTCCCTGACTACTGCGCCGACGCGGACAGCATCCTGGAACTGCTGGAAGACGGCGGCCACGTGGTCGCCCATGCCGAGGGCGCCGTTCCCGCCATGATGGCTGCGGTGGAGCGTCCCGACCTGGTCCGGTCGCTGGCCCTGATGGAACCGGCGCCGCTGTCCCTGACCCGGGACCTGCCCGTCACCGAAAGCTACATTGCCGGCAATGCCGCCCTGCCTGCCCGGCCGTGGGAGGCCCCGCTGGACCTTGTGCCCGGCGTGTCGACGCTCGTTGAGACCGGTGCCTGGGAGCCGCTGTACGAGGAGGTGGCGGAGTACCTGGCCGCGACGGGCGCCAAGCATCTGCATGCGGGCGGAAACCACCGGCCCCAGGACACGGCCGAGGGCCATCAGGCGCTGCTGGACTTTATCCGCGCCAACGGAGGGTGGCAGGCATGAGCGGGATCCTGCATGTCACCGGCCACATCCTTGTTTCGCCGACCGAAGAACGCCGGCAGTTGTGGATCCGGGACGGCACGATCACCTTCGAGGTCCCCGGCGGCGACGTCACCGGCCGGCTGGAGGGCTGGGTCCTGCCAGGCTTCGTCGACGCGCACTGCCACATCGGCCTGGCGGCCGGCGGCATGGTTCCCGATGCGGCAGCCGAGGAGCAGGCCCTGCTGGACCGCGACGCCGGAACCCTGCTGGTGCGGATGCCGGCGTCGTCAATGACACCCGCTGGATCCAGCAGCGGCAGGACCTGCCGCGTTTGATCCGGGCCGGCAGGCACGTCGCCCGCACCCGCCGGTATTTGCGCGATTTCGCCTCTGAGGTGGAGCCGGAGGACCTCGTGGAGGCGGTGCGCAAGCAGGCGCGCGCCGGCGACGGCTGGGTGAAGCTGGTGGGCGACTGGATCGACCGCGGCGCCGGCGACCTGGCTCCCGCTTTTCCTGCGGCGGTGCTCAGGGACGCGGTAGCCGCCGCGCACGACGAGGGTGCGCGCGTCACTGCCCACTGCTTCGCCGAACAGACCCTGGACGACATGCTGGACGCGGACATCGATTGCATCGAGCACGCCACCGGCATGCTGGAGCGGCACATTCCCCGGTTCGTGGAACAGCCGGTACCGATCGTGCCGACGCTGATCAACATCGACACCTTTCCGGAGATCGCCGCGTCCGCGGAGGCCAAGTTCCCGGTCTATGCCGCGCATATGCGCGACCTCTGGGCACGTCGCCATGAGACCGTCCGCAGGGCATTCGAAGCGGGCGTGAAGATCTACGCCGGCACGGACGCCGGCAGCGTGATCCGGCACGGCCGGATCGCCGATGAAATCATCGAACTGACCCGGGCGGGCCTGCCGACGGCGGCGGCGCTGGATGCCGCAGCCTGGGGCGCCCGCCAATGGCTGGGAGCCGAGGCGATCAGCGAAGGCGCCAGCGCCGACGTCGTGATCTGCCGCGAGGACCCGCGGACCGACATCAGCCAGGTGGCTTCGCTCACGCACGTGATCCTCCGCGGCAAGGTGGTCCGGCAGCCGGAGCTGCCCTGGACAAACCGGGGGTTGCGGAATAGATGAAGCTTCAAGTAAAATTGAGGGCATGATCCAAGCAACCTCCCAGGACCTCCTTCCCGCAGACCTTTCGATGGGCACCGTGATGCTCAAGGTAGGCGACATGTCCGCCATGTCGACCTATTACCAGCAGGCCCTCGGCCTGGATGTCGTCGCCGAAGCCGACGGCGGCCTGTACCTGGGCCGCGGCACGCGCCCCCTGGTCCATCTGGCCCCGGCCAAGGGACTGCAGTTGCCGTCCCGCGGAGAGGCCGGGCTGTTCCACACCGCCTTCCTGTTCGAGGAGCGTTCGCACCTGGCTGCCACCGTTGCCAGCGCCGCACAGTTCAATCCCCGGGCCTACGTAGGCAGTGCGGACCATCTGGTCAGCGAGGCTTTCTACTTCACGGATCCCGAAGGCAACGGCATCGAGCTGTATTTCGACAAGCCGCGGGAGAGCTGGGAGTGGATCAACGGGCAGGTCCGCATGGACAATGTCATGCTGCCGCCGCAGCAGTACCTGGGCGACCATCTGACACAGGAGGCCGTGGCGCACCAGAGTAATGCTGGGGCCGAAATCGGCCACATCCACCTGCAGGTGGGCGACGTCGAAACGGCACACCGGTTCTACGTCGGCATCCTGGGTTTCGAGCAGACCGCAGGCTGGCACGGCCAGGCGCTGTTCGTCGCCGCCGGCGGCTACCACCATCACATGGCCATGAACGTCTGGAACAGCCGCGGCGCAGGCCCGCGTAAGGATACGCTCGGCCTGGGCGAAGTGCTCATCCGGGTTCCCGCTGCGGATGAAGTCGGGGCCGTGGCGGACCGCCTGAAGCATGCCGGAGTCTCCAGCCACCACACCGGTGCCGAACTGCGCTTTGAAGACCCGTGGCGGAACCGGATCCGCATCGCGGTGGCCTGACCGGAACCGGCCGGCAGATCCGCCGTACCGATCGTGACCGGTGAACCTGCCGGGGCGTGTCGCATGCCCGGCAGGTTTTCTGGCACAATAGTCAGGTACTCGATCCGTGCAGCCCCTCTCTCTGCGCGTGTGTCTTGTCCTCAGAACCCTACGATTGGCCTGCCCCACGGGAGCATGAAAACGGGTTCGCCCACTTTCCAGAACCAGGAGTGACCACAAAAGTGGCCGTAAAGATTCGCCTTAAGCGCCTCGGCAAGATGCGCGCCCCGTACTACCGCATCGTCGTCATGGACTCCCGCGAAAAGCGTGATGGCCGTGCGATCGAAGAGATCGGCAAGTACCACCCGACCGAGGAGCCCTCGTTCATCGAGGTCAACTCCGAGCGCGCCCAGTACTGGCTGGGTGTCGGCGCGCAGCCTACCGAGCAGGTTGCCGCGATCCTCAAGATCACCGGCGACTGGCAGAAGTACAAGGGCCTGCCGGGTGCTGAGGGTACCCTGAAGTCCAAGGTAGCCAAGGAAGCGTTCGCCGCCCCGGAGAAGGGTTCCGTCATTATTCCGGAAGCCATCACCCCGAAGGCGAAGAAGGAAGAAGCCGAAGAGGCTCCGGCCGCCGAGGCAGAGACCACCGAGGCTGAGTAAGTTGCTGGCCGAAGCGCTCGAACACCTGGTCCGTGGCATCGTTGACAGTCCCGAGGACGTCAAGGTCACGGCGAAGAACAACCGCCGCGGGGAGACCCTCGAGGTTCGTGTCCACCAGGATGATCTGGGCCGCGTGATCGGACGGCAGGGCCGTACAGCCCGCGCCCTGCGCACGGTCGTGGCAGCCCTCGCCGAGGGTGAACCGGTGCGCGTCGACGTCGTCGACACGGACCGCCGCCGCTGACCAGCTTCGGCTGCAGCGCCCACCAATTTCATAGGATCCGGCCCCGACACCAGATAATGGTGGAGGGGCCGGACGCTTTTCCCACCGGCCGGGCCCGGCCCCGGGCCGGACGGAGAAACAACATCAGGAGAACCATGCAGGTACAGGTCGCACGAATCGGCAAGCCGCACGGCATCCGCGGCGAAGTGACCGTCCAGGTCCTCACGGATGCACCGGAAGACCGGTTCACCGTGGGCGCGGCGTTCATCGTCGAGCCGGAAAAGCTGGGACCGCTGACCTTGCGCAGTGCCCGCTGGAACAAGGAGATTCTGCTCCTGGGGTTCGAGCAGGTCCAGGACCGCAATGCCGCCGAACTGCTGCGCGGCGCCAGGCTTTTCATCGACAGCGGCGAAGCCGAGGACGAGGAAGACACCTGGTATGAACACGAACTGGTGGGCCTGAAGGCCAAGGTGGGGGACGTCGTCGTCGGTACCGTTGCGGCACTGAACACGATGCCGGCGCAGGACCTCCTGGTCATCGAAGACGCGCACGGGGAAGAGGTGCTGGTACCGTTCGTGGAACAGATCGTGCCGGAGGTGAACATCGCCGAGGGTTTCGTGCAGCTGACGCCGCCGCCAGGCCTGTTCGAGCTAAATTCCCCGGGGGCGGCCGGCACCCCCGACGACGGCGAGGGCGAACGCTAGGTGCGCATCGACGTCGTCAGCATTTTTCCCGATTATCTGGCCGCCCTGGACCTGTCCCTGATCGGCAAGGCACGCCAGGACGGGCTGCTGGACCTGAGGGTCCATGACCTGCGTGATTTCACCAGCGACCGGCACCGCACCGTGGATGACACGCCGTACGGCGGCGGCGCCGGCATGGTCATGAAGCCGGAGCCCTGGGCGCAGGCGCTGGAAGCGGTGGTTGAGAGCGCCGGCGGAGTCCCGGTGGTTGAGCCGAGCGCCAACGGAGCCGACACCCCGCCCGCCCGCCGTCCCGTCCTGATCGTCCCGTCGCCGGCCGGTGAAGTGTTCACCCAGCGCCTCGCCTATGAGCTGGCCGAGGAGGAGCACCTGGTCTTTGCCTGCGGGCGGTACGAGGGCATTGACGAGCGGGTCCTGGAGTGGGCCGCCGACCGTTTTGCCGTGCGTCCCGTGAGCCTGGGCGACTACGTGCTCAACGGCGGTGAGGTGGCGGTCCTGGCGATGGTGGAGGCGGTCGGCAGGCTCCTTCCCGGCGTCGTCGGGAATCCGGAGTCGCTGGTGGAGGAATCCCACTCCGACGGGCTGCTGGAGTACCCGGTGTATACGAAGCCCTCGCTCTGGCGGGAGCGCGGCATACCGGAGGTGCTGCTGAGCGGCAACCATGCCAGGATCGCGCGGTTCCGGCGCGATGAGCAGCTGCGCCGCACGGCCCGGCGACGCCCGGACCTTATCGAGGCGCTTGACCCGGAATCGCTGTCCCCCCAGGACCTGGCGGCACTGGAAGCGCTCGGCTACCGTCCGGCCGGAGGGCGGCTGGAAAAATCCAACGGGGATTAGCTCCCGCCTGGCCTGGTGTGACACAATAGGGAGTCGCGTTTACTGGGCCTGCTCCTGCCACGGGGGGAGTGCCGCCAAACAGCCAAACGCACCGGCTGCCGATCCCGGACGCCGGTCTACAGAATGTTCGGCAGTAATTCCGCAGCCCGGCTTTTGCCTGCGCGGCTTTGCTGCCGTGACCGAAAGTGAATGACCTGTGGCGTTCACCAGGAGTGACTGACATGCACATCCTCGACTCTGTCGACGCAGCTTCGCTGCGCAGCGATATCCCCGAGTTCCGCGCGGGCGATACCCTGAAGGTCCACGTGAACATCATCGAAGGCCGCAACTCGCGCGTCCAGGTGTTCCAGGGCTTCGTCCTCGGCCGCCAGGGCGACGGCGTCCGCGAGACCTTCACGGTCCGCAAGGTCAGCTTCGGCGTCGGCGTGGAGCGTACCTTCCCGATCCACTCTCCGATCATCGACAAGATCGAAGTTCTCACCAGGGGCGACGTCCGCCGGGCCAAGCTGTACTACATGCGCGACCGGCACGGTAAGGCTGCGAAGATCAAGGAGAAGCGCGACTTCACCGCCGCGAAGTAGCTTTTTCGCTGAAACTGTTGCAGGATACATCCGCTCCGGAGGAATCCGAGGAGCATCCGGAACGCCGGCCCCGACTGGGCTGGCGTTTCGTGCTCTCAGCGTTCGCAGCGGCCGTGGTGCTGGCCGGCATTGTCCGGGCCGTACTGATTGATGTCTACTACATTCCGTCCGATTCGATGGAGCCGTTGCTGGAGGCCGGGGACCGGATCCTCGTGTCCAAAACGGACTACCGTCAGGGATCCATCGAGCGCGGCGACGTCGTGGTCTTCGATGGCCGCGGTTCCTTCGCACCGCTGGATTCAGGGCAGCCGGCCGTCGTCGACGGTCTTCATGCGGCGGGTCAATGGCTGGGGATCGCAGGCAGCGATACCGTCTACGTCAAGCGGGTCATCGGCCTGCCGGGCGACCGGGTAGCCTGCTGCGATGCCGGCGGCCGCATCGAGGTCAACGGCCAGCCCATCAGGGAGGATTACCTCTACCCCGGGGATGTGCCCAGCGAGTCCAATTTCAGCGTCGAAGTGCCGCAGGGTAGGTTGTGGGTACTGGGGGACCACCGGTCGGTGTCGGCTGATTCGCGTTCCCTGCTGGGGGCTCCGGGCGGTGGCTTCGTGCCGGCGGACCGGGTGATCGGACGGCCGCTGTCCATCCTGTGGCCCCTTGACCGGGCCGGGGAACTGCAGCTAACCGGACCGGTGCCGGAACCGTTGTTGGATGAGCAGTAACTATCCGCCGCATCCGAACACGGACGGGAAATTTGGATCACGAAAGACAGGGGACTGAGCCGATGCCGAAGACCTTCCCGGAGAAGTCCGACGACGAGGCGTTCGTCCCGCGCTCACCCCAGGATCCTGCCACTGCGGCCGGCGCCGTTCAGGCGTCCGGCCCGGACTTACCGCGACGAGATGAGACCCAGACGATGAAGCAGAAGCAGCCGCGCGAAACCCGCACCTTCGGCAGTTGGATCAAGGAAATCATCACCATCGTGGCCATCGCGCTGGTGCTGTCCTTCCTGATCAAGACGTTCTTCTTCCGGGCTTTCTTCATCCCTTCCGGCTCCATGGAGAACACGCTGCAGGTCAACGACCGCATCTTCGTGAACCTGATGGTGCCGGATCCCTTTGATCTGTCCCGCGGCGATGTCATCGTCTTCAAGGACACGAAAGCCTGGCTCCCGCCGGTTCAGCCCGAACCTGAAGGCCCGGGCACCTGGGTCAAGGATGCCCTGGTCTTCGTGGGGCTGCTGCCAGACGAATCGCAGCAGCACCTGGTCAAGCGCGTCATCGGCCTGCCGGGGGACGGGGTCATCTGCTGCGACGCCGACGGCAGGATCACCGTCAACGGCGAAGGACTGGATGAGCCCTACCTGTTCCCCGGCGCCAGCCCCTCCGACCGCGCCTTTGACGTGACCGTACCGGAAGGCAAGCTGTGGGTCATGGGAGACCACCGCAATGCGTCGGCTGACTCCCGTGAACACCAGGAAGGCCCGGGCCAGGGTTTCATCGATATCGCCGATGTCGAGGGCAAGGCCGCCGTCATCGCCTGGCCGCTGAACCGCGTTGGCTTCCTGGGCAACTATCCGAACGTCTTCGAGGGCATTCCGGAACCGGCCTCCGCTCCGCCGGCAGCGCAGTCCGGGCAGGGCGGGTCTGTACCGGGCGGGTCTGTACGCTACGAGTCTGTACCGGCCGAACTGCAGCGGCGAGAATTGAACTGAAACCAACGATGGCGCAGCGATGACCACTGATCCCGTAAACCCCGTCGACTCCGTGAACCCCCGCGCCGGCAGAGCGCGCGGCACGGCCCGCAGCGCCAAGGCGGCACCTACGCTCAAGTTCGAGCGTTCGTTCACGGCCTCCGGACACCGCTACATAGCCGGGTGCGATGAAGTCGGACGGGGAGCGCTGGCCGGTCCGGTCAGCGTCGGCATGGTCGTCATCGACATTTCGGCGGTGCGGGCGCTTAAGGGAGTGAGGGACAGTAAGCTCCTGTCCGTTTCCGAGCGTGAACAACTGGTTCCCAGGATCCAGCGCTGGGCTGTAGCCTACGGCGTAGGACACTCCAGCAACCGGGAAATCGATGAGCACGGCCTGATGGCCGCCCTGCGGTTCGCAGGCAACCGGGCATGGCAGCAGGTGCTCCTGACCGTCCGGCCGGAAGTGGTGATCCTGGACGGGAACCATGACTGGCTGTCGGGACAGCAGCAGGCATCGCTGTTCGACGACCCCGCTGAAAACGCCTGCGACGCGCCCGTTTTTACGAAGATCAAGGCGGACCTGCAATGCCTGAGCGTCGCGGCCGCGAGTGTCCTTGCCAAGGTCGAGCGGGACGCCATGATGACCGAACTGGCCCTGCGGCACCCCGGCTACGGCTGGGAAGTCAACAAGGGCTATGCGACGGAGTCGCACCGTGCGGCGATCGCGGGGATGGGGGCCTCCGCAGTGCACCGCACGAGCTGGCGCCTTGGCACATCCTTCGGCCCGGACGGGTTGCGGCCGGCGGGGCCCCAGATGGCTGTTCCCTGCGCTCCTGAGGTTCCGGCCAGTGCGATGATAGAGCCATGAGCGCCGAAGACCTTGAGAACTATGAAACCGACATGGAACTGCAGCTCTACCGCGAGTACCGGGATGTAGTAGGCCTGTTCAGCTATGTGGTGGAGACCGAACGGCGGTTCTACCTGGCCAACCACGTCGATCTGCAGGCGCGTTCAGCCGACGGCGAGATCTATTTCGACCTGACCCTCCAGGATGCCTGGGTCTGGGACGTTTACCGTTCCGCCCGGTTCGTCAAGAGCGTGCGGGTCATCACTTTCAAGGACGTCAACGTCGAAGAGCTGGCCAAGTCGGACGACCTAGCCCTTCCCAAGGACGGCAGCCTGGGCAACTGACTGGTCCGGCACACGCTGCCGGGCCGGCTGCGTTCTCCACATAGCCCGCCCGTGCCCTGCCTCCGCCATGGCCCCTGAGCCACAGTATGGGCGGAGGTGGTTTCATGAGAGCGAAGGACGTTCTGGGCCGGCGCGGGGAAGCGCTGGCAGCCGAGTACCTTGCGGACGCCGGTCTGCATATTGTCGACCGGAACTGGAGGTCCCCGGCCGGGGAGATTGACATCGTCGCGGTCGATGAGGCGACGCTGGTGGTGGTGGAGGTCAAGACCCGGTCCAGCCTCGACTACGGGCACCCGCTGGAGGCCATCAGCGCAACCAAGCTGGCGCGGCTCTGTCTGCTGGCGGGGCAATGGGCCCGGGCCCACGATCTCCGGCCGGCCGGCTACCGGGTCGATGCGCTGGGGATTGTCGACGACGGCATCAACCCGCCCGCGATCGAGCACCTGAAGGCGGTGGGCTAGATGCCGCTGGGAAGGACATTTGCCGTCGCGCTCGTCGGGCTCAATGGCCACTTGGTGGAGGTCGAGGCGGACATCGGCCAGACCCTGCCTCATTATTCTGTTGTTCGGCAACCACCGGAGAAAGACCAGAGCCAAGGCTGAGGTAGGAGAAGAGGATTCGGCACCCTCGTCAAACGGCAAGGGCGAGTAGCCAGGGAGCCGACTAAACTCAACCATCACGCACAGGAGACCGTTTCACGCTCCAGCCCACCCGACTGCCTCGACAAATCCTTACATCGGGCCTATTTTGATCACGGTATGGCTCACGCCTGCGGGCCGGATCAGTCGAAACGGATATATGCCCGCAGGGAAGCGTCCCGATACTCCGACATTTCCTGGTAGCCGAGCGATTCGTAGAACGCCTTTTGCCCGGGTTCGTCGTCGATCAGCAGGGTGCTCTTCGTCGATGCGATCGTCGTCAAGGTCCGCGACGGTCAGGTGCGCAACACCCCGTTCTACGTCGTCATGGGCGTCACCACTAATGGGGAGCGGGAAATCCTGGGCATCTGGGCCGGCGACGGCGCCGAAGGCGCCCGGTTCTGGCTGCAGGTCTTCTCCGAGCTGAAGAACCGGGGCGTGGAAGACGTGCTCATCGCCGTCTGCGACGGATTCGGGGGACTGTCCCTAGCTCCTCTGTCAAGCAGCGAGGATGAGCGTGCGGGCTGCGGAGGTTTTCTGATCGTCGATCAGAGCTCGATATACGACGTCGGATAGTCGGCGTTTGAGGATACGCAGTGCTTCCATGCCGCCGTCCCCGCCTGCTTTGCGGCGGGCGAGAAGCTCTCGCGCGCCCGGGTGGCAGCGGGCCTGGGTGAGCGCGATCCGG